>JAUWOV010000079.1 GCA_030611945.1 bacterium
GTTATATTCTCTGCAATATTTTTGAAAATTATTAACAGAACTAATATGATCCGTGACACTTCAGGCTCTTTAAAAGTAAGATTAAATTACTGGAAAGCGTGTCCGGATATGGCTAAAGATTTTCCATTTGGCAGTGGTATAGGTACATTCGGAAGCATTTATCCAAAATACAAGGTCTCACAGGCAAGAGAGGTACAACTTGCGCACAATAGTTTTCTGCAACTCTGGACTGAGATAGGAACACTTGGAATATTAAGTTTTTTGTTGATATGGATTATGGTTTTTAGGAATTGGAAGAAAACGTTTCGCATTGCGTATGTAAAGGTACTGAGTATTGGTATGTATATGGGGTGCGGCGCTTTCTTGATCCATAATCTGGTTGATTTTGATTTCTATGTGCCCGGAATATCAATGAATGTATGGCTGTTTATAGGAATGATAGAAGCTCTAAAAATGAAGGGGAAGGAAGAGGCACAGAGGCACAAAGGCACAGAGACACAAAGATGCAGAGACACAAAGATAATATTTATTGTATTTTTGGTTTTGGTTGTATTGGTAATGTCTGTTATTTTAGTAAGACCGTCAATTGCAGAGATACATAAGGACAGAGCGATTGCTTATTTACGCATAAAGAACCTTAAACTTGCTGAAGAAGAACTTGAGACAGCAATCCGGTTTGATAAGATCAATGGTCAATACTACTTTATGTTAGGAGACATATTAAGACGAAATGGCAGGTTTGAGGAAGCAATAGCTCTTTATAGAAAAGCAATAGCACGTAATAAATATATGCCGCATTATCACTTTGCTTTGGGAAAACTTCTTCTTATGAGAGGCAAAGGAAACAATGTAATGATAGAAGAAGGCATTAAAGAATTTGAGAAAACCGTAGAATTATATCCTACAAAACCTTTCTATCTAAAAAATCTTGCATATACATATAGACTTATGGGAAGAAGCGAGGAAGCGGGTAATTTACTGCTAAAGGCGGAGCAGATGGGAAAGGCGCGTGAGTAATATGCATGAAGAGCGTATCAAAAAATTAAGAGAGGCGTTAGAAAAGTCAGAACTAAACTTTTTCATAGTTACAAACATACGGAATTGTCTTTATTTAACAGGCTTTACCGGCTCTGAAGGGGTGGTACTCATCACTCCAACATCGGTTTATCTTATTGTAGATTTTCGGCATATAGAACAAGCACAGAAAGAAACAAAGAATGTAAAAATTCTCAAAAGAGAAAATGCTTTACACTTATTGTTAGCAGATATACTGAATAAACACAGAAATGAGAAAGTTGGTTTTGAATCAGATTCCATAACTTTCAAACAACATAAAGAGATAAAGAAATCACTATCGCAGAATCGTCTTGTGCCAACATTAAAAATGGTGGAAGAATTAAGGGCTGTTAAATACAGTGATGAGATCGCTTCAGTAGAAAAAGCGGTAAGAATCAGCGACGAAGTGTTTAAACATATCTGCGGCTTTGTAAAACTTGGTATAAGTGAAGCAGATATCGCAGAAGAGATTGAGTACACATTAAAGAAAAAAGGCGCATCTTGTATCGGATTTAATACAATAGCGCTATCAGGAGAGAGAAGTTCTCTGCCTCATGGAACGCCGTCAAATGCGTTGATTAAGAAAGGGATTATGCTTATGGATTTCGGCGCAGGTTTCTCAGGTTATAACTCAGATATGACAAGAACTATATTTCTCGGAAAAGCAACAGCGAAGCAAAAAGAGATATATAATATTGTTTTGAAAGCGCAGAAAATTGCTATTGAGAGCGTAAGACCTGGAGTAAAAGCGTGTTCCATAGATAAAGCGGCGCGTGATTATATAATTGACAAAGGATACGGCGAATACTTTGGACACAGCACTGGTCATGGTGTTGGATTGGATATACACGAGCTTCCAAATATATCAAGTAAAAGTGACGAAGTATTACAGCCCGATATGGTTTTCACAATTGAGCCTGGCATATATATCCCAGGATGGGGCGGCGTCAGGATAGAAGACATAGCGCAGGTGACAGACGATGGATGTAAGGTTATTACCAAGTCATCCAAAGAGATGATAGAGATTTTGTAGGGGCACAGCGTGCTGTGCCCTTTGTGCTGAATTGAACAGTTTAAAAAATAAAGGAGTTGCAATGATATCAATAAATAATGTTAAAAACGGCAATGTGATAAAGCTGAATGGAGAGTTGTTTACTGTAAACTATTTTCAGCATGTTAAGCCGGGTAAGGGCGGAGCGTTTGTCAGAACAAAACTTAAAAATTTCAAGACAGGTGCAGGGACAGACAAAACCTTCAGGGCTGGAGAGAGTGTAGAGGATGTTCGTATCGAGAAAAAGAAGTTGCAGTATATTTATAATTCAGGGGACGATTACTATTTTATGGATCTTGAGACATACGAACAAATGCCAATAAACAAGATGATAATAGGAGAGAATGTAGAATTTCTCAAAGAGGAATGCGAGATAACAGGCATCTACTGTGAAGACAAACTTATTAATGTTGAAATGCCAAACTTTGTAAATTTAAAAGTTACCAACACATCACCCGGCAAAAAGGGAGACACAGCTTCAGGCGGCTCTAAGCCTGCAACTCTTGAGACAGGGGCAGTTATACAAGTCCCTGTTTTTATAAACCAGGGTGATATACTAAAAATTGACATAAGAAGCAGAAAGTATCTTGAGAGAGTTTAGCCCTTTTATTGACAAATATTGACTGAAGCAATATAATCCAAAGGTAAGGAGGCGGATAATGAATATCAAAGAATTGAAAGAGATCGTTGCAGTATTTAAGGAAGCGGATATAGCAGAGCTTGAAATAGAAAGGGAAGACGCAAAGATCAGGCTTAAGCGGAATGCGGAGCCTGAAGTAAGGCATGTGGCAGTACAGCCGCATACATCAGTTGCAGAATCAATAAAGTCCGATATAGGCAAAGTTGAAGAAAAAAATGAAGGGCTTGTTGAGATTAAGACTCCAATGGTAGGCACATTTTATAAAGCGCCGGCTCCGGACGCAGATCCATTTGTTGATGTTGGCGCAGAGGTAAGTGAAGACACGGTTGTATGTATAATTGAAGCAATGAAGTTGATGAATGAGATAAAGGCTGATGTTAAAGGACGGATAGTAAAGATACTTGTTGATAGCGGTCAGCCTGTAGAGTTTGGACAGACTTTGTTTTTGGTAAAACCGGAGTAAGCATATGTTTTCTAAGATACTAATTGCGAATAGAGGCGAGATAGCTGTCAGGATTATAAGGGCGTGCAAAGAGCTTGGCATAAAGACTGTTGCTGTTTATTCTGATGTAGACAGAGATTCTCTGCATGTGCAGTATGCGGATGAGGCAATATGTATAGGTCCCGCATCCTCAAAGGATAGTTATCTAAATATCCCCAGCATAATCAGCGCTGCTGAAATAGCGGATGTTGAGGCAATACATCCTGGATATGGATTTCTTGCAGAGAACGCGCATTTTGCCGAGATATGCAAATCATGTCAGATAAAGTTCATAGGTCCCTCGCCGGAAATAATACGCTTAATGGGTAATAAGTCAGAGGCGTTACAGACTATGAAAAAAGCGGGATTGCCAATTATGCCGGGGAGTGACGGGATTATAAAAGATAAAGAGGAGGCAGTAGAAGTAGCAAGAAAAATAGGATATCCTGTAATGATAAAAGCTTCTGCGGGCGGCGGCGGCAAGGGCATGAGAATAGCCCATAATGATGGTAAGCTGGTAAGTCTGCTTATGACAGCGCAGGCGGAAGCGAATGCAGCGTTTGGTAATTCTGATGCATACATTGAAAAGTATCTGGAAGAGCCAAAACATGTAGAATTTCAGATATTAGGCGATAACTTTGGAAATGTTATACATCTTGGAGAAAGAGACTGTACAGTCCAGCGCAGACATCAGAAGTTAATAGAAGAGTCTCCAGCTCCGGCAGTAACAGATGATTTAAGAGTAAAAATGGGAGATATGGCTATAAAAGGAGCAAAGCAGGTAAATTACACAAATGCCGGGACTATGGAGTTTTTGCTTGATAAAAATGGAAGATTCTACTTTATGGAAATGAATACAAGGTTGCAGGTAGAACATCCGGTAACAGAGCTTGTAACCGGTGTTGATATTGTAAAGGAACAGATAAAGATAGCTGCCGGAGAAAAATTGCAGTATACTCAGGATAGTATACAGCAACGTGGATGGGCGATAGAATGCAGAATAAATGCCGAAGACAGCGAAAATAAGTTTTTACCATCGCCGGGTATGATTACGGACTATCATTCCCCGGGCGGCCCTGGAATAAGAGTAGATAGTTATGTGTATAATAGTTACTGCATACAACCTTTTTACGATTCATTAATAAGCAAATTGATTGTGCTGGCAGAGGATAGAAAGCAGGCCATTGAAAGAATGCAGAGAGCATTGGATGAATATATAATAAATGGCATAAAAACAACTATTGATTTTCACAAACTGGTTTTTAGCGACCCTGCTTTTCAAGAAGGAGTTATATCCACTGATTTTGTGGGAAATTTATTAAAAAAAGAGTAAAAAAAAGAGGAGATGTTATGGAAGAAGAACGAGAAGTGAAGAACGGGTTAGGGACGGTCAGGATAAACAATGAAGTAGTGGCGGTTATTGCGGGTATGGCGGCTACGGAGATTCCTGGTGTTACATGTATGAGCGAAGGGATTGTTGGAGGCATTACGGAGATATTTGGAAAAAAAGGCGCGGACAAAGGTGTGAAAGTAGAGATTGGAGAAAAAGAGGTTAACATTACACTGGCTATTGTTGTTAAGTACGGGGTGCAGATCCCTGAAGTGGCTCTGCAAATTCAGCAGAATGTGAAGAAAAAAGTTGAAAAAATGAGTGGGCTTGCTGTGTCAAGTGTCAATATTAGTGTGGGAGGCATTCATTTCCCTAAAGAGAAAAAAGAGCCTGTTAAACAGGACAAAGTAAAGGAGAAGAAATGAATGAGCAAGGAATAGGAACTAGATTAATTGCGGCATTTTCAACTCTTGCGCTTTTGGTTATTGGGCTGCTTCTTGTTGTGTTCTATATTTCGCCGCAATTCATTATTGAAGGGGTTTATAAAGTACTTGAAGAATTTACGGACAGAGATATAAGGACGGCTCTTGGCTGTACAGGGACATTGTTTACGCTTTTAAGTATAATTCAAATTTGTGTCTCGTGTTTCAGGATGAGAAAAGAGCAGGTGTTTTCGTTTGAGAATTCTAACGGGAAGGTAAAGGTTGCGTTTAGCGCTATAGAGGGATTCGTAAGAAGACGAGGGATGGAGATCAAGGAAATAAAAGATCTTATTCCAAAGGTTTATATAGCTAAAAACGGTTTGCAAATAAAGAGTAAGGTGATTTTGAAATCGGATGTGGATATTCCATCCTCTACCAGCAAGCTGCAAGAGACTATAAAAAATTATGTAGGCGATGTGCTTGGTATCAATGAGCTTACCTCTGTAGAAATATATGTGACTAAAATAGCCAAGTCAGAGATAAAGAGAGTTGAGGAGGACATTAAATGATAAAGGATCTAAGATCCCCGAAATGCTCTTTTTGTGGGAAAGCGCAAATGGAAGTGAATAAACTTATTGCAGGAACAAATTCTTATATCTGTAATGAGTGCATTCTTCTATGTAATAATATACTGAAACAGGGACAGAAACATCGCGGCGCTGACAAGGAAAAAGAAATTTCTATACCAAAGCCGTCGAATATAAAAAAGGCGTTGGATCAATATATCGTTGGTCAGGAAAAAGCAAAAAAGATCATGGCTGTAGCGGTTCATAATCACTATAAGAGAATAAAAGCCAGCGCTGAGCTAGATGATGTTGAACTAGAGAAGAGCAATGTTCTTCTTATTGGGCCTACTGGATGCGGAAAGACTCTGCTTGCCAGGACATTGGCAAGGATCATTGATGTCCCGTTTGCCATTGCGGACGCAACAACTCTTACTGAAGCAGGGTATGTTGGAGAAGATGTTGAGAACATAATTCTAAAGCTCCTCCATTCAGCGGACTTTAATGTGAAAAGGGCTGAAAGAGGCATTATCTACATAGACGAAATAGATAAGATTGCGCGTACTACGGATAATGTATCTATTACCAGAGACGTTTCAGGAGAGGGTGTGCAGCAGTCCTTTCTTAAGCTGATTGAGGGCAGTGTTGCAAACATTCCTCCGCAGGGAGGAAGGAAACATCCTCAGCAGAAGTATATTCAGGTAAACACATCCAATATACTGTTCGTTTGCGGAGGCACATTTAATGGTTTGGATAAAGTAGTACAGGCAAGAGCAGGAAAGGGCACTATTGGATTTAGAGGCAGTTCAAAAATAGAAAAGCAGGGTATGCTGAAAAACTTACTGCCGGAGGATTTAATAAAATTCGGATTAATTCCTGAATTTGTTGGCAGACTGCCTGTAATAGGAATTCTGGATAAATTAAATAAATCAGCTCTTATAGACATATTGCTCAAACCTAAGAATGCGTTAACCAAGCAGTTTGAAAAGTTTTTCTCAATGGAAGATGTTAAATTAACTTTTACAGAAGAAGCAATTTCTCTTATTGCTGAGCAGGCTATTGAACTTGGTACAGGCGCCAGAGGACTGCGCTCTGTAATAGAGGATGTTATGCTTGAGATTATGTATGATATTCCTTCAAGAGAAGATGTTGAAGAATGTATTATATCCGGAGATGTGATCAATAAAAAGACCCCGCCTATTGTTATAACCAGAAAGAAAACAAAAATTGCCTGATAGATTCCCTCTTATTCCAATCAGAGATATTGTTGTGCTTCCATATATGATAGCGCCGTTATGGATTGCCAGAAGCAAATCTGTTCTTGCTGTAGAAAAAGCTATGGCAGGCTCAAAGAAGGTCTTCCTGGCAGCGCAGAAGAATGCTCATACTGAGAATCCAAATCCTGAAGATATATACGAAGTCGGGACAATTGGAGAAATCCTGCAGGTTGTGAAGAATCCTGACGGTTCTGTTAAAATATTGGTAGAAGGCGAAAGCAGAGCAAGAATAATAAAATATATCAATACAAAGGGAATATTTGAGGTAAAAGCAGAAAAGATGAAAGAATCATCTGAAAAAACAGCTGAAATAGAAGCCTTGATGAGAACAGTTGTAAAATTATTTCAGAAGTACGGAGAATTAAATCCAAGGATACCTAAAGAATTTTTAACTTCAGTTAGCAGTCTTAGCCAGAATCCAGGCAGATTAGCGGATATAATTGCTTCTCATATTGTAGTTAAAATGGAAGTCAAGCAAAAAATTCTGGAATCATTTCGTCATGAAGATAAATTGAAAAAAATAATAGAAATACTTATCGGAGAAATAGAAATCCTTGGTGTTGAGAAGAAGATACATGGACAGGTTACAGAACAAATTGGCAAAACGCAAAAGCAGTTTTATCTGCAGGAGCAGATGAAAGCAATAGAGAAGGAGCTTGGGAAAGACTCAAAAGATGGAAACGAGATTGCTGAGCTTAAAGCAAAAATAAAAGAAGCCAAGATGACAAAAGAGGCTGAAGAGAAAGCGAATAAAGAACTTGGAAAGCTGGCAAAGATGCATTCAATGTCTCCGGAGGCAACTGTAATTCGCAATTATCTGGATTGGCTGATCGGGGTTCCGTGGAGCAAAGAAACACAGGATAAATTAAATATAAAAAAGAGCGAACAAATTCTCAATCATGATCACTATGGACTGGAAAAGGCTAAGGAAAGGATACTGGAATTTTTG
>JAUWOV010000102.1 GCA_030611945.1 bacterium
GTTACGATGTATAAAATAGGTGTGATGGGTGGAGATGGAACAGGTCCTGAAGTTGTAAAAGAAGGAATGAAAGTGCTTGATGCGATTTCGGGTAAATATGACATAAAGTTTGAGTTTACGCATTATGATTTTGGCGGTGAGCGGTATCTGAAAACAGGCGAAGTTCTGCCTGATTCCGCTATAGAAGAGTTTAGGAGGCTGGACGCTATCTATCTTGGCGCAGTTGGTCATCCTGATGTAAAACCTGGAATTCTTGAGGGAGGAATGCTTCTCAAGCTCAGGTTTGCTCTGGATCAATATATAAACCTGAGACCTGTTAAGCTTTATCCTGGAGTAGATACTCCTTTAAAGGATAAAAGTCCTGAGGATATTGATTTTACTGTTGTACGGGAGAATACGGAAGGACTTTATACAGGTTCCGGCGGAACTTTAAAAAAGGGGACTGCTGACGAAGTTGCTGTTCAGGAATCAATAAATACCCGCAAGGGCGTGGAACGATGTATCAGGTATGCTTTTGAATATTGCAGAAAGAGAAACAAAGATAAAAAGCTAACTTTATGCGGCAAGACTAATGTTTTAACATTTGCATTTGATCTCTGGGAAAGAGCTTTTTATGAGGTTGCTAAGGAGTATTCTGATATAAAAACAGATTATGCTCATGTTGATGCTACTTGTATGTGGATGGTAAAGAATCCCGAGTGGTTTGATGTTATTGTAACAGATAACATGTTTGGGGATATAATAACTGATCTCGGAGCAATGATACAGGGAGGCATGGGTATTGCGGCAGGCGGGAACATTAATCCTGATGAAGGTGGAACATCTATGTTTGAACCAATAGGAGGGTCAGCTCCGAAATATACAGGCAAGAACGTGATAAATCCAATGGCTGCAATATGCGCAGGAGGCATGATGCTTGAACATCTCGGGGAAAGCAAAGCAGCAGATGACATTGAAAAAGCGGTAATGAAGATTGTTCAAAATGATATGAAAAGCCTTTCCGCAGGGAAAATGGGACATACAACATCGGAAATAGGTGATATGGTAGCAAAGGAAGTGGTATAGAGATGAATAAAAAAGAAAGATACAATATAGCGGTTGTTGGAGTGGGCGCAGTTGGTATAGAAATGCTCAGGGTGTTGCGTCAGCGTAAGTTTCCTATTGATAAGCTTGTTGTCCTTGCCAGAAGCAAAAGAGATATTACTGTAGACGGCAATACATATAGTGTAAAAGCAATATCCGAAGAATTGTTTGATGGAATAGATATAGCATTATTTGCCGGCACAGAGGGAGAGAAAGGCGCTGCTGTAACGTTTGGGAAAGTCGCAGCCGGTAAAGGAGTTGTTGTAATTGACAATGGGAATGATTTTCGAATGGATCCTGACGTACCGCTTATTATTCCTGAGGTCAATCCTGAAGATATTAAAAGCCACAGGAATATTATTGCCAATCCGAATTGTTCAACTATTCAAATGGTGGTTGCATTAGCGCCAATCCATAAATTGGCAAAGATAAGAAGAATTATTGTCTCAACGTATCAATCGGTTTCAGGAACAGGGAGAGCTGCGATAGGGGAGTTGAAGAAACAAGTTCAGGATTACGTTAATGGCAGAGAAATAACAAGTTTTGAGGCTTATCCTTATCAAATAGCGTTTAACGCAATTCCGCATATAGGTTCTTTTGGAGAGCTTGGATATACAACGGAAGAATGGAAGATGGTTAAGGAAACACATAAGATATTACATGACGATACGATAGAGATTACAGCGACTACAGTAAGAATACCTGTTTTTTACGCTCACTCGGAATCCATATATATTGAAACGGAAAAGGAAGTTTCCGTTGACGAAATTACCGGAGCATTGAAAGATGCCAAGGGAATATCTGTTATTGATGATATAAGTGCCGATCCTCCGCAGTATCCAATGCCTCTTCTTGCGGAAGGTAAAGACGATACATATGTAGGCAGAATCCGCAAGGATCCTTTTAGGAAAAATGCGATTAATATGTGGGTAGTTTCAGACAATATTCGCAAAGGAGCGGCTCTTAATGCAGTTCAGATTGCAGAGGAGTTAATTAGGTAGATACTATATGCCGAGATTTGATAGCGTAAAGCATATGGAATTTACAATCTCTGCCAGTTTTGGATGCGATGTTTCAAATCCCTTAACTGATGAAGACAAACCATCTATAGAGAGTTTTAGAAGTTCCTGATTCGTATCTTCCCGTGTTGCTTCATGAGTTGAGATATCGGCAAAACCTGTAATGCTTTTTGCGTGATCAGCCCGAGTCTTAGAAAGTTCCTCAATTTCGGATTTCAAGGTTGAAAGCAGACTAAGCAGCTCGGCTTTGTTTCCCTCTTTAATGGAATTAGCTTTCTGAATCCTGGTTTTAATCTCTGAAAGAGTACATTTAATCATTACATTTATATACTAAATATACTCTTTTTAAATGTCAAGAACTATTGTAGAATAATAATCAATGAAAAATATAAAAATTACACTTGCTTATGATGGGACTAATTATCACGGCTGGCAGGTTCAGCCGAATGGGATTACAGTTCAATCAGTTATAGAAAAAAGTCTTGAAAGACTATTTAAGAGAAAAATAAAAGTAGTAGGGCAGGGGAGAACGGATACTGGCGTTCATGCTATTGGTCAAGTAGCAAGTTTTAAACTACCTGCTGTTGCGTTAAAAAACATGAAGGTTTCACAAATTAAGGCTGCTTTGAATAGTGGCCTGCCTAAAGATATCGCTGTAATGGATGTAGAGCCTGTTTCTTTGGGCTTTCACCCAAGATTTGATGCTAGGGAGAGGGTATATCGTTATGTTGTGTGCAATGACCATAATAAACCTGTTTTTGACCGGATGAGTTTCTATAGTTATCCGTATAAATTGAATTTGCCAAGAATGTGTGAAGGAGCAGAGTATCTAATTGGAAAACACGATTTTAGTTCATTTCAGTGCAAAAAAACAGATAATGAAAATCCTGTACGTTCAATAAAGAAGATTTCCATTAGCAGGAATGACTTTAATGTGTCAAACTTTCTAAAATTAAGAAGAAAAGCGGTTATTTTTGAGATTGCAGCGAATGCGTTTTTATATAACATGGTTAGAATTATTGTAGGAACGTTGCTTGATGTAGGGAGAGGACGTATTGAACCACAAAATGTTAAAGAGATTCTTGCTGGTAGAGATAGAAATCTTGCAAAAGAAACAGTTCCTGCCTGTGGATTGTGTCTTATTGAGGTACATTATTAAAATAGGATTAAGAATTAAGTAGTAAGGATTAAGATATGAAACATTCAAATTTTGTTCATCTTCATAATCATACTCAATACAGCTTGCTTGATGGGGCATGCCGTCTGGATGACATTATATCCGCTGCTCATGAATTCAAAATGCCGGCTTTGGCTATTACTGATCATGGAAACATGTTTGGAGCAATAGAGTTTTATGATAAAGCGATGAAACAGGGGATTAAACCAATTATTGGTTATGAGGCGTATGTTGCCCCTGGAAATAGGAAGGAAAGGGCGCTGCATGGAATAAAAGAAGCTGCTTTTCATCTTACGCTTCTTGCTGCTGACGAAGATGGGTATAAGAATCTTATAAAGCTTGCAACAATTGCCTATCTTGAAGGGTTTTATTATAAGCCGCGCATTGATAAACAGGTTTTGGCAGAGCATTCAAAGGGCATAATTGGTCTAAGCGGTTGCATGAAGGGGGAAATTTCTCATCTTATACTCAGTGATCAGTTGGAGGGCGCAGAAAAACTTATTTCTGAATATCAGGATATATTTGGTAAAGGCAATTTTTATCTGGAATTGCAGGACCATGGCATTGAAGAGCAAATAAAGATTAATAGAGAACTTATATCATTCAGCAAAACACTGAATATCCCAGTAGTGGCAACGAATGATTGCCATTATATGAAGAAACATGACGCTCTTTCGCATGAAGCGTTATTGTGTATTCAAACAGGCACAACGATGGATGATCCAAAGCGTATGCGTTTTTCAGTAGAGGAATTTTATTTTAAATCCCCTGATGAAATGAAACAGCTCTTTAATGAGACCCCTGAGGCTATTATTAATACAATTGAAATTGCTGAAAAATGTAATTTGGAGCTGGATTTTTCTAAGAAATATCTTCCACATTTTACTGTTCCAAAAGAAGAAAGCAATCCTCATAGTTATCTTGAGAAATTAACCAAAGAAGGCTGTAAGAAACGATTTCAAGATGTTACTAAAGAAATAACTGATAGGCTTGAATATGAGCTAAGCGTTATAAGTAAAATGAATTATGCAAGTTATTTTCTTATTGTATGGGATTTTATACAGTATGCTAAGAGTAAAGAGATAGCGGTTGGTCCGGGCAGGGGCTCATCTGCAGGGAGTCTGGTTGCATATTGTCTTGATATTACAAACATTGATCCGCTTAAAT
>JAUWOV010000116.1 GCA_030611945.1 bacterium
AAAACCAGGCATAAAACGTTCTTTGAGTGAATTATAGTGATTTGAAAGGAAATTCTTGGCAGAAATAAGTAGATTAGGTAAAAACTAATCTCGAATTTTCTTTAGATCCCTGTGTTTGCCGGTCTAAATAGGAATTTGGGGAGTTATACAAAGCAATCTCTTCGTCATTCTCCGACTTGATCGGGGAATCCAGTAGGGGCCAGGCATGCCTGTCCCAAGGATAAGCGGAATATGGATTCCATATATTATTTATTAATCGGATTAAAATTCCTATTGTCAGTGAGCGTAAGCACATATGGTTGATTGTTTGTAGAAATGCAATAAAACCTGAAAAACAAAATTTCAGAAACTATATTTTGTCATCTCAACACGAAGGCAGGGATATTATTGCAAAAGTTCGTCTTCATATAGATGAGAATAGCTTTAACACAAATAACTCAAAGCATATAGAAATAGTTTTAGACAAAAATCTTAAAGTGGAAGAAATAAGATATACTCTAACAGTAGAAAAGACATATATTCCACACATTAATTGTTGGGATTCTAAGTAAAAGAACAATAAATATGACCACTACTACCCGAATTCGGCGAATAATATATGTCTTAATTCTGTGCGGATTAATACTACATCTGAAAACGGCATTTTGGGAATGTGCTGATCCAGGCTGCAGACTCTCAATTAAATTGTTAATTTTGAGCATGATTCCTTATATTATTATCCTTGTGTTTATAAAGGCGTCTTATGGTGCCTTATGCGCAGCTATAATGGTATTTCTATTTGACGTACGCATGCATTTACAGATATTCGTATGGTCTAGTGGTTCAGCAACAGCAGCTATTGGATTAGAATTTTGGCCTATAGTGAACATTGTATTGGTTATCCCATTATCATTTTTGGTTGGGCACTTCATAAAAAAATTCCTGTTTTTGGATTAAATAGGAACGTATCCCATTTATACGTCCGACCTGGATTTGATTTGCCATGCTGATTATGATATCGTAACATCAAAGTGGAATTGATGCGGAAAGGAGAATAATAATGACCGTTCAGTTAGTAAAAGAAAAAAAATATAGCGGGCAGTATGTAGCACTTAAAAGCTTTGAAGACGACACAGTTATTAGTAGCGGAGATCATGTTAATGAAGTTTACGAAAAAGCTGCTAAAAAAGGATATAAGAATCCTGTTATAGCGCATGTGCCTAAAAAAGACGTAATACAGATTTATTAAATGGATTTATTAAACATTCCTTTTATGAGATTTGGCTTAGATGATTTCCCAAGACCTTGGTTGCCTGTTGTTATAATTAATCCTAATACAAATCAAGAAGTGAAAATATACGGATTGATTGACACCGGAGCAGATGAATGCGCTTTGCCGGCAGAATTTGCATCAAGATTGGGTCATAACCTGCAAAGCGGGCACTCTAAGACGATTGGCACAGGTAACGGGCAAACAGTTGCTTATTCTCATACTGTAAAAATAAAAGCAGGAGATTATATAACACAAAATGTTATAATAGATTTCATGCCGAATTTAGACACTCCATTACTAGGAGTAAAGAGTTTTTTGAGTAACTTTACTCTCAAAATTACTTATCCTGAACAAAAATTTTCTCTATGTCTAAAAGAGAAAAGATAAAATAATCAGTGGAGAATGGAATGAAAAAGGTTGGAGTTGGGCTTATAGGATTTGGAACAATAGGAACTGGTCTTATAAAGATAATTCAGCAGGAGAAACAGGTAGAGTTAAAACATATAGCGGATTTAGATATCACAACGCCTAGATCCGTGAAAGTTGATAAAGCTTTACTTACTACTGATGTGAGCAAAGTGCTGAATGACCCATCAGTTGATATAATTGTAGAGTTAATTGGAGGCATACAGCCTGCGAAGAAGTTTATACTTACGGCACTAAAAAACAAGAAACATGTTGTAACGGCTAATAAAGCGCTTCTTGCGACTCATGGCGATGAGATATTTCAGACGGCAAAAGATAACAATGTGTATATAAAATTTGAAGCAAGTGTCGCAGGGGGCATTCCTATTATAAAAGCTGTCAGAGACAGTTTCCGTTCATCAGATATAACATCTGTTTTGGGAATAGTTAATGGAACATCTAATTTTATACTTAGCAGGATGTCTCTGGATGGTCAGACTTTCTCCGCGGCATTAAAAGATGCTCAAGGTTTAGGGTATGCGGAAACTGACGCATCTCTTGATATAGACGGTGTTGATTCTGCTCATAAAATAGCGATTCTCAGCTCTATCATTTATAGAACAAGGGTTGATATGGGGCACATTTATGTAGAGGGGATCAGACATATAACTTTAGAGGATATTCAATACGCTGAGGAATTAGGATATGTAATTAAACCGCTAGCCATAGCAAATAGAGACGGAAACAAGTTGGATGTTCGTGTGCATCCCGTTCTGATTTCCAAGGAACATTTACTTTCTTCAGTGTCCGATGTGTATAATGCTATATATTTACGTGGCGACAGTATCGGAGAGATGATGTTCTATGGACTTGGGGCAGGACAGATGCCAACAGCCAATGCTGTTTACTCGGATATTATTGACATTGTTGGAAAGATGAGCGCAAAAAGCAATGTAATGGATGATTATTCCTTTACAAATCGTTTAGATATTAAAGAAACATCAGAGAATAGATTAAGGTATTATATTAGATTCTCAGCAGTAGATAAACCGGGTGTCCTTGCGAAAATTTCCGGCATATTGGGCAGGAGTAAGATTAGTATAGCTTCAGTAATCCAAAAGGATAGAAAACAAAGCGGCGCTGTTCCAATTATTATGATGACTCACGAAGCAGAAGAAAAGAATATTCACTCAGCAATAAGAGGGATTGATAAGCTGGATATTATTAAGAGTAAAAGTATTATCATCCGAGTTAAAGATTAATGCTTGACTACATCATATCAACAGACCAGTCGATTTTCTTGTTTATTAATCAGCATCTCTGGAATTCGTATACAGGGTTTGCAATGTTTGTATTGACGCAATTAGGCAGCGGCTATTTTTTATTACCGCTTGTTATATCAGGGCTATTGATCTTT
>JAUWOV010000058.1 GCA_030611945.1 bacterium
TCTCCTTCAGCCAGAGGTAACAATTGGCTACAGTTATGATGCAAATGGAAACAAAGTAACTATGACTGGTCCAACTGGAACAACAGATTACAGCTATGATGTAGTTAACCGGTTAATATCTCTTACCAATCCAGATGCTCAAAGTACTGCCTTTGACTATGATGAGTTAAGCCGAAGAACATCTATGACTTTAGCAAACGGGATAGCTACCAGCTACAGTTATGATTTCGCAAGTCAGTTAATCGGTATTCAGTCCTCAGCAGTCAGTTATCAATATACTTATGATAAAGTTGGTAACAGAACCGCCATGACCGAACTTACAGGTCCAAATAACTATACCTATGACGTGCTTAATAGACTTATATCTTCAACTCATCCACAACCAGTTAATCCAGCAGAAACATTTACTTATGATACCGTGGATAATAGATTAATTTCACACGTCTCATCGTCCTATGTCTATGATGAATTAAACAGACTATTAGAAGACGAGCAATATACCTACGCATATGATAATAATGGCAATACGACTTCTAAGACAGACAAAACTACATTAGAGACTACTACTTACACATACAATGCCGAGAATCAGCTTGCAAGGATAGATTTTGCAGGTGGTACTTATGTGGCTTATGCCTATGACGGATTAGGAAGACGCATACAAAAGGATGTCAATGGAGTAATTACAAGATATATTTATGATGCTGAAGACATATTGCTTGAATATGATGGCGCTAACACACTCACAGCAAGATATACTCATGGGGCAGGAGTAGATGAGCCTATTAGTATGGATAGAGGAGGGCAATGCTACTTCTATCATGTTGACGGATTAGGAAGCGTAACTATTCTCACCGACTCTGCTGGGAATGTAGTCCAAGCTTATATTTACGATTCTTTTGGTAACATCGTAGAACAAACTGGCTCGTTGACAAATCCGTATACATATACAGGTAGAGAGTTTGATAAGGATAGTGGTTTGTATTATTACAGGGCTAGATATTATGACGCGAAAGTGGGGAGGTTTACAACGGTTGATCCTCTCCTCAGCATGATTTCTTCAGCAGGCGGATGCGGTTGTAACGGGGCAATAATCGAACTTACTACGACGATGCGTATTGACCTTTATAATCCGTCTGAATTACATTCTTATGTATATTGCAGGAATAATCCTGTAAGTTTTATTGATCCAATGGGGCTTGTCGCAAAGGAAGACTGCATGAGTATATGCGATAGAAAATATAGTCAGGCTAAGTCAAGGTGTTTCAGGCATATTCTCTGTCCTTCAAAATGGGCAGCTTGCATGGAAAAGGCACGAGGAAGTTGGTACATTTGCTATATAAACTGTATCTAATGTATTGGATGAAAAGTAGAAATATGAAAAAAATAATTTGGGGAATTTTTGCGGTACTCTTATGTTCTATAGTTACCTATGGTTTAATGCTGATTACTCTTTCAGTATTCCTCGGGCCTGCTAGCGGAGTAGCCTCTATTATGAGACGTATTGGATGCTCAGAAGTCCTAATTTTTCATGGGCGTATTTTTACAATTGAACTTGGTTGGGTTTTATCCAGCTTCATCGGAGGACTTCTGGTAGGTTTGTGGTGTAAGTATCATGGGTGGTTTCATGGTTTAGTGGTAGTACTTTGTTCATACATAATTCATGGACTGGCAATAATGCAGACAGAAGTTGTTCAAGAAGCTTTGAAAGGAATGTTCGTGGAAAAAGGGCTTTATACAGGGCGTATCTTTGTATCAATAATTATTTTTTTATTGTGTCTCCTTTGTGGTGGCATTGGTGGTGAGTTAGGAGTTCGCATTAGAACAAAGTTACTAAAAAGGGCAAACTAAATGATACAAGGCAACCTAGCATTGAAACTTGAAGAGTTTGAGGATAGTTATTGCGGTCTTCATTTGCTAGATGACAGAGAGCAAAGTTTCCCTGACAATATCATTCAGTTTCCATTAAAAAATAACACCTACAGCGCGTATGAGCACGATTATCAGAATCTGATAAAGAAGATTATATTCCCTGACGCTTCAGTCAACGCATTCAATTATTGCAGATGCGGACCTGTCCGGAGGATGAAGCAGGATTCTACAGGTACAACAAAATATCTCTATGATTTTGATGAAACATACCTGCTCTATGACTGCGATGAAAGCTGGAATGTAAAGGCTCAGTATACACTCGGTCTTGGAATAGACGAAATAATCAGCAAGAAATATCTTGATGGAGTGACATGGAAGAAGATATATTATCATTATGATGGATTGGGAAGTGTAGTTGCCCTTACAGATGAAAACGGAGACTTAATCGGCAGATATGTTTACGACTCATTCGGAAATATCGTATCAGAGCCAGTGGGAGTGGATAACAGATATACCTATACAGGAAGAGAGTATGATAAGGATTCAGGATTGTACTATTACAGGGCGAGGTATTATGATGCGAAGGTGGGTAGGTTTACCACTGTTGATCCTCTTCTCAGCATGATTTGTTCAGGATATGGAGGGGGAGGGTGTGGCGTGATAACTCCTACTGCTTCTTTTGAACATCCTTATGTATATTGTTTAAATAATCCGGTTAATTATAAAGATCCAACCGGGGAATTTGTGGATCCCGTAACTGCTGCTATTATACTACTAATAGTTATTGCCATTGCATATGCTAATTATCTTGCTGTCTGTTCGGATCCCTGTTCTACTCCTGAAGACATACAAAGAGCCCATGACGCAATACCAACAAAATGAAACCAAATATGAAAATTGACAAGTCAATGAGGATGCCAAGAAGATATGCTATTGTTAATATAGTTGTAGCTCTTCTGATGTTTTTGATGCTCACCGGCTTATGTGTTATTGGTATGAAGATGGCATGTAGTTGGAAGAGCGCATCAAAGACACAGGAGAAAATGAGTAAGTTTGTGCCAACTACTTCAGCCGAACAGGGCATGAAAAAGCTTCTTATTCATTATTGCTGGGTGACTAAAGTTCAGAGAGCTGAGTTTTTTCTCCTAGTGACAGTAGTCTTTGCTTTCGGGTTTTTTGGAGTATATTCATTCACAGTAATTAGGAAACTCACTATGAAATTAGCAAGGCACAGCAACACAAGGAAAGAAGAAAAAGAGCAAAAGGAGCAAAAAGGGACAGCAACCTTTTTAAAGGAAGAATAAATGATACAAGGTAACTTAGTGCTAAAACTAGAAAAAAGCGAGATGGAAAAATTAGGGGTAGCATCGTAATGAAGGTTAGTAAGTTTAGAGATATGACAAATATAGAATTAGATCAAGAGCTTGTTAATCTGAAACAGGAAATATTTAATTTGAGTGTTCGTTCATCTACGGGGCAATTGGAGGATCCAAAAAGGATCGGACGATTAAGAAAAGATATAGCGAGAATTAATACTGTCCTGCGAGAGGGACAGATAGAGGAAAGGAAAAGTGAAAAAGATTCAAAAGGGAAAGACTAAAGCAGGTGTTGTTGTTAGTGATAAGATGGATAAGACGGTTGTCGTTTTAGTAGAAAGACTGGTTTTACATTCAATCTATAAAAAAAGGGTGAAGAGATTCAGCAGGTTTAAGGCGCACGATAAAGATAATTCTGCGCATACAGGCGATAGAGTGGAAATTAAGGAAACCAGACCGTTGAGTAAAGATAAAAGATGGTATATTTCAAAGATTATGGAAAAGGCGGGCACATAAATTGATACAAGCGCAAACCATCCTCAACGTAGCTGATAATTCAGGAGCAAAGAGGTTAATGTGCTTTAAGGTATTAGGAGGCACGCGCAGAAGATATGCTCGCATAGGAGATATTGTAGTAGCGTCTGTAAAAGAGTCAACCCCTGATGGCGCTGTAAAAAAAGGGGATGTAGTAAAAGTTGTTATTGTGCGAACAAGAAAAGAGATCAGAAGGGAAGACGGTTCATATATAAAATTTGATAAGAATGCCGGTGTTATAATTGACGCTCAGAAGAATCCTGTTGGAACAAGGATTTTTGGTCCGGTTGCCAGAGAATTGCGGGATAAGGAGTTTACTAAAATTATTTCATTGGCTCCTGAGGTTATTTAAAATGAAAGTGAAGAATGAAATGGCTAAAGAATATAATTATATTAAAAAAGGTGATCAGGTTGTTGTCATATCAGGAAAGGAGAATGGCAAGGCAGGGCGTGTTTTACGTGTGTTTCCCAAAAAAAAGAGAGCTATTGTAGAGAGAGTGAATTTTGTTAAGAAACACACAAAACCTTCACAGAAGAATCAGAAGGGCGGAATAATGGAGAAGGAAGCGCCTTTACATGTATCTAATTTATTATTATATTGCGCGCGATGTGAAAAAGGATCCAGAATTGGATTTAAAATATTGGGAAATAAAACCAAAGTGAGATATTGCAAACGCTGCAACGAGTTAATTGATAAGAGTTAAAAAATGACACGATTAGAAAAGAAATATAAAGAAGACACAATACCGCAAATGATGAAGAAGTTTGGGTATAAAAATAAACTGCAGGTCCCGAAATTGGAAAAGATTGTGCTTAACACATGTCTAAAAGAGGCTATAGAAAATAAGAAGGTTTTAGATAGCGCATGTTTAGAACTGGGAGCAATAACAGGACAAAAGCCAATTATTACAAAGGCAAAGAAGTCTGTAGCAGGGTTTAAGCTCAGAGAAAATATGCCAATAGGAGCTAAAGTAACTCTACGGCGAAACAGAATGCATGAATTCCTTGACCGCTTGTTAAATATAACTCTGCCGCGTATAAGGGATTTTAGAGGAGTTTCTTCGAAATCTTTTGACATTAGCGGAAATTACACACTGGGTATTAAAGAACAGACTATATTCCCTGAAATAGATGTTGATAAAGTAGAAAAGGTTCATGGAATGGATATTACAATTGTAACCAGCGCAAAAACTCCTGACGAAGGAAGAGAGCTATTGGGATTATTAGGGATGCCTTTTAGTAGAGAGGATACATAAGAATGACAAAAAAACTAAATACGAAGCACGAAATACTAAACAATATCAAATAACCAAAATACAAATGTTCAAAACAATGTTTAGAATTTTGAGAATTAGAATTTTAAATTTGTTTCGAGTTTAGATATTAGGATTTAGGATTTAGGAGAAAGAGATGGCAAGAAAAGCGCTTATAGTAAAAGCTAAAAGAGAGCCGAAACATAAGGTGCAGAGATATAATAGGTGCAGTTTGTGCGGAAGACCGCGTGGATATATAAGAAAATTTGGATTATGTAGAATATGTTTTAGAAAATTAGCTCTGAGCGGAAAACTGCCTGGAGTTATAAAAGCTAGTTGGTAATTTAGGAGAATAAAGATGCCTGTAACAGATCCAATATCAGATATGCTTACATCCATTAGAAATGCTTATATGGTTCATAAAAACCGTTTGTCTGTATCTGCCTCTACATTGAAGGTGGATATAGTAGGTATCCTGAAAAAAGAGGGGTTCATTCAGGATTATAAAGTTGAGGCTAATAATGGTCATAAAATCATAGAAATAGATCTGCGCTATTATAAAAAAGAACCTATGGTAAGAGGTTTAGAAAGAGTAAGCAAACCAGGTCTGCGCATATATGTCCCTGCTTCTAAAATCCCCAGAGTAAAAAGAGGCGCAGGAATAGCTGTCTTATCTACTTCAGAAGGCATAATGACTGATAAAGAATGCAGGAAAAGAAAAATCGGAGGCGAGGTTATTTGTTATGCGTGGTAGGAGGAAATGGTGTCTAGAATAGGGCTCATGCCAATAGATATTCCGGATGGTGTTAAGGCGCAGATAGATGGGAAGCTGGTTAAGGTTAGCGGACCTAAAGGCGCTTTGGAACATAAATTAGATGCAGAGGTATCTGCAGCTGTAGAGGATAATAAGATTATTGTAAAGAGAGGATCGGATACGAAATCAGCAAGAGCAAAACATGGATTAAATAGAGCTTTAATTGCCAATATGGTAATAGGAGTAACTACAGGGTTTGAAAAAATTCTGGAAATCAAGGGAGTAGGATATAGAGCTCAAATGCAGGGGCAGAAGCTGCAGCTGCAATTGGGTTTTTCACATCCAATAGTATATGAGATTCCGTCAAATATAGAGATTGAAGTAAGGAAAAATAATCAGATTGTAGTGAAAGGAATTGATAAACAGTTGGTAGGCGAGGTAGCTGTCGCAATCAGGAATATGAGAAAACCAGAGCCATATAAAGGAAAGGGAATTCGCTATTTGGGCGAGCACATTAAACACAAAGTTGGTAAAACAGCCACAGCTGGCGTGCAGGCATAAAGGATACTGCTAATGAAATTAAAAGGTAGAGCTAGAAGACATAAGAGAGTAAGAAAAAAAGTTATTGGCACAGCTCAAAGACCAAGGTTATGTGTCTTTAGAAGTTTAGGACATATATATGTTCAATTAATTGATGATGGGAACAGCAGGACAATACTTTCAGCGTCAACTCGTTCAAAAGGCCCCGAAGGCGTTCGGGGTGGGAAAATAAAGTACGGAGGAAACGTAGCAGCAGCAAAAGCCGTGGGAAAGATGCTGGGGGAGAAAGCGTTAAATAATAAGATTACAGATGTTGTATTTGATAAGGGAGGATATTTATATCATGGCCGCATAAAGGCTTTAGCAGACGCGGCCAGAGAAGCCGGGCTTAAGTTTTAGCGTGAGGAGGAACTAGTTTGATAGAAAACAGAAAAGAAAAGGGCGCAGATGGGCAGGAGCTAATAGAGCGAGTTGTGCATGTAAATAGAGTTGGTAAGGTTGTAAAAGGCGGAAGAAAGTTTGGTTTTAGTAGTCTGGCTGTAGTAGGGGATGGAAATGGAAAAGTAGGATACGGCATAGGTAAGGCAAACGCAGTACCTGAGTCAATAAAAAAAGCTGTCCAATCAGCAAAGAGGAATATGATAGATGTTTTAATTGTAGATACAACAATCCCGTTTGAAATAGTAGGTCATTATGATGCAGCAAGAATTATGTTGAAACCTGCTTCAAAGGGAACTGGTGTAATTGCAGGAAGCGCGGTTAGGGCTGTATTGGAAGCTGTTGGCATTCAAAATGCTTTGACAAAATGTTTGGGATCCAATAATTCTATAAATGTTGTTAGAGCAACAATAGAAGGTTTGAGAAATATATCAGAGATTTATGAGTTATCAAAGAAAAGGCGCAGATAAATGATATTAGGTAATTTGAAAGTTCCTAAAGGCGCTAGCAAGAGGAAGAAAATAGTTGGACGCGGCGATGGTTCCGGTCATGGGAAAACTGCCTGCAGGGGGAGCAAGGGGCAGAGATCAAGATCCGGCGGCGGAGTTCGCCGTGGTTTTGAAGGCGGTCAAATGCCTCTCTATCGCAGAGTGCCAAAAAGAGGATTTACAAGCCGCTCAAGGGAAAAAATAGCAATTATAAATATAGAGAAATTAAATTGTTTTAAGGACGGCTCGGTTGTGAATCTTGAGCGTCTTACAGAAAAAGGGCTGTTAAAGTCTCAGAATGCTTTAGTCAAAATTTTAGGTGTGGGAGAGTTAAAGAAAAAGTTAAATGTAAAAGCGCATAGCTTTAGTAAGGGTGCTATCAAGAAGATTGTAGGCGCTGGAGGAACTGCAGAGGTTACATAATGCTATCAGGATTTCAAGATATATTTAGAATACCAGAATTAAAGAAGCGGGTTTTGTTTACCTTGTCTATTATAGCTGTTTTTAGAATAGGCGCCTTTGTCCCGACTCCAGGTATAGATACCAGCGCGTTGGTTGAGTATTTTACCAGAATGCAGGGAACTCTCTTTGGAATGGCAGACCTGTTTTCAGGAGGAGCATTACGAAAACTATCCATATTTGCCCTTGGCATAATGCCGTATATTAGCGCTTCAATCATAATGCAGTTATTGACTCCAGTTATCCCTTATTTAGAAAAATTGTCAAAAGAAGGAGATTTTGGACGAAAGAAGATAACTCAGTATACCAGATATGGAACAATAGTGGTAAGCCTGATTCAGTCTACGGGTATTAGCTTGTGGCTGTCTAATCCGCATAGTTTTGGTGGATTAAAAATAGTTCCTAATCCAGGACTTTACTTTCACTTCATAGTTGTAATGACTCTTACTACAGGAACAGTGTTCATTATGTGGTTGGGAGAACAGATAACTGAACGCGGGATAGGAAATGGAATATCACTTATAATTTTTGCGGGAATTGTTGCCGGAATGCCTGGAGATCTAGGCAGAACCTATAGATTGCTTGATACAGGGCAGATGAGGTTTTTCTCACTAATATTTCTCGCAGCAATTATGATTGCAGTTATTGCAGCAGTGGTCTTAATTACACAAGGATACAGGAAGATACCTGTTCAATATGCGAAGCGTATTGTTGGAAGAAAAATGTATGGAGGGCAAAATACGCACATCCCGTTACGTGTAAACCAGGCAGGAGTGATTCCGATTATATTTGCGGTTTCTATTATGATGTTTCCACAGACAATAATGACCTTTTTACCAGCTAAAAGTTCAATAATTGGAACCATTGTTTCCTATTTCTCAATGAACCAATGGCCGGGTATGATAATGTATGTTGTTTTAATTATATTATTCACATACTTTTACACAGCTATTACTTTTAATCCTATAGAAATGGCTGATAATATGAAGAAATATGGCGGATTTGTTCCAGGTATAAGACCAGGCAAACCAACTGCTGAATATTTTGACAGGATAATGACAAAAATTGCTTTTGCAGGAGGTATGTTTTTAGGGGCTATAGCAATCTTACCAACCTTAATGACAAAGTGGATGAATATTCCATTCTATTTTGGAGGAACTTCACTTTTAATAGTTGTCGGAGTTGCTCTGGATACAATGAAGCAGGTAGAATCGCACCTGTTAATGAGACATTATGAAGGGTTTATGAAAAAAGGGAAATTAAGGGCGCGGTATTAAAAATTTAAGTAATGAAGAAACTTAGAAATTGACTATAAGGAGACAGTGAAATGACTATCAAAAAAATAATCACATTAGCCAGCCTATCTATTCTATGTCTTTTAACCCTCTCCCCCAATCTTGAAGCCAAAGGTAGAAACATTGATATTACCATCGCCCCTGATAAAGCGGAAGATTATGTTATAGAAGAAAAAGCCACATTTGACATAGAGATGACGCGTCGTAATAGACCTGCCAACATAAAGCTGAAGCAGATAGAAGCAACATTCCCAAATGAAGATATTTCAGTAAGTTTAACCAAAGTCAGCAAAGGCAAATTTAAATATATCAGCGAGGGATTTGAGGAGACTGGAGAGAAGACACTAGCCATGACGGTAAGGACTTATGGAGCGGTAAAAAGCGTGGAGAGTCTTGAAAGAGCAAAGGAGAGACTTGAGAAGAGGATAGAGAAGCTGGAGGAACGAAAGGAGAACACAAACAATGAGAGGCTCAAGCGAATACTAGACAGGTTAATAGCCAAATGTCAGAGAAGCATTCAGAAGATAGAAGCTAAAATAGAGAAGATTAGAGAGAAGGGAATTATAGGCGAAGCTAGTTTGACGATCAATGTAATACCCATTGCTCCGCCGCCAGAAGTTCCTGAATCAGGACATATTTACGGCAATGTGTATGACAGTGTGACAGAACTTCCCATTTATGAAGTTGTAATAATAGTAGAAGGAATAGAAGGAGGAGTTTCAACTGATGAAGAAGGAAGATTCAGATTCCCTATATCAGAGTTTGAGGGAGATTTCAGAGACGCAAAACTCCTCATTCAAAAAGAAGGATATATTTCTGTAACGAGAAATATAAGCGTAGTATCGGAAAGAGATGTTTCGGTAGGAGATATCTATCTAAAAGAGGTTGATCCTGTAGTTACAGAGATAACGCCAGCAGGAGGAGAGGCTACTGATTCTACTGAAACAGTAAAGTTAATTTTTCCTCCTGATGCAGTATCAGAGCCGGTTGATATTGTAATTACGCCGTATGAAGAAGAAAAGGAATTACCAGAAAAACTTCCGCTTAATACTGGTTTTTTAACAGGGATAAGCGTTCAGGACGGAGGAGCCACATTCACACAGCCTGTAACCGTGGAATTGCCAAATGACAAAGGATTTCCGCCGGGCACATTAATTCCCATTGGCAGATACTATCAAGATATAGAAGAGTGGGTGCATGAAACAATGGCGGTTGTAAACGAAGACGGAACCAAGATAGTATATCAGACGACTCAATTCAGCAACCATTCTGCAGGTGTATCAACAAAGACTGAGGATGGTGGCGCAGGAGTGCATGGAGATAAAGAAGTAGACAAAGCGCCAGACGATCCATTCCAACCTGAGCCAGGGGTTTACGCAGGTCTCAGAATGGGAAATCTTACTATTGAACATAAGCTTCCTTCAATTAAATGTCTTGGCAAAATAGAGGCGTTAAATTTTTACTATCAAACGGAGACAGTAAATCCCAGACCAAGGGTAAGCTTAGAACTTAGATGTCCGTCAGGTGGAGTAGGAGGAAGACCAATCCCGGAGACACTTGGATTTGATATATCTATAGGAGACGAGAATAGACATGTTGTGTTTGAATCTCAGCCAGGATGGTATAAACAGAGTTACATGTTTGACGCAAGAGATGGAGACGGCAATCTTCTTCCTACAGGAAGTTATCCGTATTCAGCAAATACAAGCAATGACTATGATGCTGTTTACTGCTTGACAGACGAATTTGGAGGTCCTCCGCTCGTATCAACAGGCATACCAACAGAAAAACCAGTTTCAATTCCAATGGTTGCGCCAGGAAGAGTAGAAATTCAGAATGAGACCGACAGCCCGTTTGGCGCAGGTTGGAGTATAGAAGGTTTGCAAAGAATGCATTTTGATCCTGATGGCACAATACTCCTGACAAATGGCGATGGAAGCATGGATATATTTGCAGCAGGGGAAGAAGTAGCAAAGGGATTTGGAATTCCTGCGTACATAGCAATAAGTCCTGAGGAAGACATCATTGTAACAGACCCATTCATTTCTCAGATGACAGAAGTAGGAAAATCGGAAGTAATAACAGTCGTAAGAATAAGTCCTGATGGCACTAAAACAAAGGTAGTTGATTTAGAGAGACCAACAGGGATAGTTTATGACGCATTTGGCAATTTATATATAGCAAGCGCCAGATTTCCAAAGTATGAAAACGGCATCCCAATCCCGGGAACTTTTCCAACGATACTCAGAATAGACCCTTTAGGAGGAACTACAGAATTGCCCTGTCCAGCCGCAAGACCTGGAGCATTAGCGATAGACGCACTGAATAATCTATATGTAGCTGACCTTATAATGGGCAGAATATACAAGATAACGCCTTTAGGCCAGGTAAGTATTTTTGCAAAAGGATTTCAAATGCCGGGGGAAATGGCGTTTGATACATCAGGAAATCTCTACGTAGCCAATGG
>JAUWOV010000080.1 GCA_030611945.1 bacterium
AAAAACCAGGCATAAAACGTTCTTTGAGTGAATTATAGTGATTTGAAAGGAAATTCTTGGCAGAAATAAGTAGATTAGGTGAAAACTAATCCCGACTTCTCTTTAGATCCCTGTGTTTGCCGGTCTAAATAGGAATTTGGGGAGATATTATAACATTTTAAGAAAACAATGTTACAATAACAGTTTGGCAGCAAGTTTTTTGGCATTTTCAGCCAGAGTAATTCATAGTGTTTTTAAATTGTATCACCAAAAAATAGATGTTTTTATTTCTCCAAGTCAATTTCTCAAAGATAAAATCATTTCTTATAGGATTGAAGAATCAAAAATTATGGTTATTTCTCACCTAATTGATTTGGGCAATGATGAGCCAAATTATAATTTTGATGATTACGTCGTTTTTGCCGGAAGGTTTATAAGGTACAAAGGGATAATGACGTTGATAAAAGCTTTTGAGGGACTACCCATTAAACTGATAGTTGTGGGTTCAGGCGAATTGCAACCAGAAATCCAGAACTTTATTAAAATGCATAATTTGGAAAATATCGAATTGTCAGGATTTATAACTGGGGAAAGATTCAAAAACATTATAAAGAATGCAAAGTTTGTTATCATTCCTTCTGAATGGTATGAGAATTCGCCTTTGGTTGTATATGAATCTTTTGCAATGTGTAAACCAGTTATAGCATCCAATATCGGTGGAATTCCAGAACTTGTTACCGAAGATGTAGGTTTATTGTTTGAGCCAGGCAATATTGGAGATTTAAGAAAAAAGATTACCACTCTTTATTATAACGATGAGTTAATCAGGAAATTGGGAAAGAACGCAAGAACAAAAGTGGAAAACTTTTACAATCCAGAGATTCATTACAAACAAATAATCAAAGTTTATAGGAGATTGGTTGATGGGAGGAATTGATAAAGAATTTGAAATAAGACGTCCACATAATAGCGGACGATTGTATAATTTTTTGATTAGGTATAAGTTTCGGAAGGCATTAGAAGTTTTGCCATTTCCGATTAAAGATTTATCTTTGCTTGATATCTGCTGTGGTTCTGGAATGATTTCAGAGTTCTATGCTAAAACTGGAGCAAAAGTAATAGGTATTGATTTATCTGAAGATGCAATTAACCGAGCCAAAATAAGAAAAGAAAGATATGAATTTAATGCTAATTTCAGAGTGATAGATGCAAGCAACTTACCTTTCCCATGTAATTCATTTGATATAGTTTCAGTCCATGATGGACTTCACCATATCCCTAAACCAGCCCAGGCAGTTAAAGAAATGATGAGAGTAGCAAAGAAAGGGATAATTATCATTGAGCCGGCAAAATCTTTTATAACGGAAATCGCAATTTTATTGGGTATTTCTCTTAGATACGAGGGCCCTGATTTTGTTTATCGTTTAAAAGAAAAAGAGACGAGGCAATGGCTGGAGGAAGCAGGTATTAAGAAAATTTTTGTAAGACGATACATAATGTATTATCCCCATCAACCGGGTAGATTTTTTAGAATCTTTGATAATAAGACATCTTTTTTTATTGCAAAAAACGCTTTTCAGCTATTGAATATTTTATTTGGAAGATTTGGAAATAAGATTCAGGTAATAGGATTAAAATGAAATTATTAATATTGGGCATAAATTATTATCCTGAGTTAACGGGGATTGCAGTCTATAATACAGAAATGTGTGAATATTTAGCTAAAAAGGGATATGATGTCCATACGCTCACAGGCTTTCCTTACTATCCTTTTGGTAGGGATTTTTCGTTCTGGTATAAGGAAAAGAAATCTCAATTTTCTCTTTTTCTAACTGAGACTATAAACAATGCAAAAGTAATGCGCGTTAATCTATATAAGCCTAAAAAGGCAAACACAATAAAACGCATTATTCATGAATCAAGTTTCATTTTTCTGGCAATGCTTAAATTAATGTTTTCTTTTGAAAAATACGATTTGATTATATGTATTTCTCCACCCCTTTTACTTGGATTAGTAGCTTATGTTGTATCAAAAGTTAAACAGGTTCCTTTTATTTTCCACATACAAGATTTGCAACCTGATGCTGCTGTGGAATTAGGAATGCTTAAAAAGGGATTATTTGCCTCCTTTTTGTATGGTATTGAACGGTTTATCTATAATAAGGCTCAATATGTCTTTACCATCAGTGAAGGAATGCGGGAGAAAATAATAAAAAAAGGTTTTATTAAAGATAAAGTGAGATTATTTTATAATTGGGTAGATACAGATACTTTAAAACCGATGAGTAAGAATAATATTTTTGCCAAGAAATACAATTTAGAGAATAAATTTGTTGTTCTCCATGCAGGGAATATGGGTAAGAAACAGGATATGCAGGTTATTCTTGAATCTGCTGAGCGACTAAAAGGAGAGAAGCTAATCCTCTTTCTGTTGGTTGGAGGAGGAGTTAAAAGAGAATTTGTAGAACAGTATGTTAATGAACACAATTTAACAAACGTTCTATTATTAAACGTTCAACCCAAATCTATACTTAATGAAATGTTTGCCTCTGCTGATGTATCATTGATTACTCAAAGTAAGAAAGTCAAAAATATTGTAATGCCTTCAAAGGTATTTGGTCCTGCTTCTGTTGAAAGACCATTGATTATTGCTGCTACAGATGAGTGCGAGATATCCAAGTTAGCAAGAAGATATAATTTTGGATTAGTGATAGAACCGGAAGATGCTGACAGTTTAGTGTGCGCAGTGATTAAATTAAAAGAAGATAAAAGATTAGCAAAATTAATGGGAAAAAATGGGCGTCTATTTATGGTTAAAGAACGCAAAATGGAAAATGTAATAGACAAATTTGAAGAGGAAATTTTAAGATAATGAAGCATTTCGTAAAATTTTGGCTGCAGGTATTTGCAGAGGCTGAGATTTTATGATAATATCTGCAATATTAAGTTCTGACCCCTATAATTATTAATGTATGGTTAAGTTATAATACGGTATTTCTTAATAAATCATTAAGTTATCCAAGGTTAATTCAGGAGGGCAAGGGAATGAAAAGATATATAGAGGAACAATTAGTTGTATGGAAGAATAGTGTCCGGCGCAAGCCTTTAATTTTGCGCGGAGCAAGGCAAGTTGGCAAGACATACACTGTTAGGAGATTCGGGGAAGAACATTTTTCTGACGGTGTTTTACATATTGATTTAGAAAAAAATCCGCAATGGCATAAGATATTTGAAGGCTCTCTGGATCCTATGCGTATAACAAAGGAGTTGGAACTGTTGGCAGGGGGGAAAATAAAAGCGGGACAAACTCTCCTGTTTTTTGATGAAATACAGCGTTGTCCTAAAGCAATTACAGCGCTGCGCTATTTTTATGAAGATATGCCTGATCTTCATGTAATTGCAGCAGGGTCTTTACTGGAATTTGTTTTTAATGACATCTCTTTTCCTGTAGGACGACTGCAGTTTTTAAAAATGTTTCCTCTCTCGTTTTCTGAATATCTGCTTGCTGCCGGGAATGATATGTTTGCAAAATTTATTTCAGAACCTCCGCAAAATACCAGTGCTACAATTCATAATAAACTGCTGGAACATTTAAAACAGTATTTTTTTGTAGGAGGCATGCCTGAGGCGGTTAAAGTATATGTTGAAACCAATTCAATAAGAGAAAGCTTTGAGGTTCATAAAGAAATATGTTTAAGTTATAAGGAAGATTTTGCCAAGTATTCTCCTAAAGCCGATCCCAGATGTATGGAGCAAGTTTTTACAAATGTCGCGCGATTTGTGGGTTCTCAAATAAAATATACCCATCTTTCCCGTGAATTTTCTATTCCAACTGTCCATAAGGCCTTTGATATTCTTGTTCGTGTGGGAGTAATTAACAAGATTGCTTCATGCCATGCAGGTGGTCTTCCTTTGGCTGCTGCGACTTCAACAAAAACATTCAAGGCATCCATGGTTGATATTGGAATTATGCAGCATTTATGCGGTATGCCGATGGATATTGAATATGCCAAAACAGACCTTTTGTCAATATATGAAGGTGCTATGGCTGAACAATTTATTGCTCAAGAATTAATATCCACTCAAGATACGTTATATTATTGGTCTCGGCAGAAAAAAAACAGTTCAGCTGAAGTTGATTTTTTAGCTGTAAAAGAAGGTGAAATAATTCCCGTGGAGGTTAAAAGTGGTTCTTCCGGTCGCTTAAAAAGTTTGCATTTATTTCTCCAAAGTTTCCCGAATTGTAAGGAAGGATACGTTTTTTCCTGTAGGCCTTATAGCCGGCTTTCAGAGCAGAAACTCAAATTCATCCCTCTTTATTTTTGTCAGTCTGCTTTTAGGGGGCAAAAGGGCATATGAAGCATCTCATAAAATTTTGGCTGCCTGTATTAGTCTATCTTGTTTTGATATTTGTCTTATCATCATCGTCAAAACCGGTATTTGCAGAGACAGAGATTCCTTTTTTTGATAAATTTCTCCACACAATAGAATATGCTGTTCTGGGTTTTCTGCTTATCAGAGGACTTAAGAATTCACGTTTATGGCTTTCTAATGGATACTTTATATTGTTTGCTGTAGTGCTTGCTACTCTGTATGGCATAAGCGATGAATTTCATCAGCATTTTGTGCCTAATAGAAACGCTAGCTTGGGAGATGTTTTCTTTGACTGCATTGGTTCTGTGATTGGAAGTGTTGTTTATAGGAGAAAAAGTTAGCTTTGGGCAAGAAACCGAAGAACAAATTACTTGGACAAACCAAGCTCAGTTTGGTAGAAGAGGATGGAATGTTGATGGGGAGAGAGTAAATTTTTATAGTCCGACATGAAGTTAAGTCTGGTATTTTAAGTGTCACCTATATAGACGAGAGAAGGAGTAGTTGATATGACAGAAATCAAAATAGAAAAGCCATCAGAGGAAAGGCTGAAAGAGTTAGGAATAGATAAATGGAGCCTGTGGGGGTGCGAACCAAGCACATTTGAATGGTCTTATAGCTCGAATGAGGACTGCTATATTTTAGAGGGCAGGGCTAAGGTAAAGACCGTATCAGAAGAAGTTGAGTTTAAAAAAGGCGACGTGGTCCAATTCCCTAAAGGACTCAAGTGTACATGGATAGTTATTGAAAGGATTAGGAAGGCATATAGGCTTTATTGACTGCGTAAGAATAAATCCATAATATCTCACCAAGAATATATTTAACTTTAAGGATTTTTTTCTTGCAAAGCTTTATATTTCTATTATACTTAGCGAAAGTATGGTTTTGAAGAAAAATATAGAAAGTTATTTAAATTAGAACTTTTTTATAGTTTAAATGGAATCTGTTCTTACCGATAGAGTAAATAGGAGAGAAAGAATGGAAAATTATCGTGTTTCGAGTCATTTTAGCATGGAATTTCCTCGCCAAGAATATCTTAAAAATATCGGTGAAGCTCAAAACACAATAGATATTGTTTGTGGGGAATTTGACCCTATTGTTTATAATACGCCCGATTTCATCGAGAAAGTTAAGCATTTCTTAACATATGACGGGAGTCTGAATGTTATATTTAACGGAAAGTCTAATGGGAAGGAGCAGGCCGTTAAAAGAATAAAATCTTCGAATTATAATTTTATGTATATGCTTTCTCGTTTAGAGAATTCTGTTCAGAAAAATGTTCATTTTTTTTGGTGTCCAAGAAGACCAATAAGTCATTATGCTATTACTGATGATTCGACTTTGATGGTAGAAGAGGTGCATGAAGTTGGAAAGCCAAGGGATATATATTGTTTTAAAGAAAATACTCCTGCCGTAGAACCTTTCAAAAAAAGATTTTTGGAATTACAAAGCTATTGCAAACATGTAGAGACAAGTAAGCTTGTCCAAGGAATCGGAAAAACAAAACAAGAACGTATTTTTCATGACCTACAAGAACTCATACAAGACAAAGATTAATAAATCATGAATTTACTTTCAGATAACGGAACACTTCTATCGGTTTCTACTTTCGTAGGTTCTATTGCGATATTTACCAATTATCTTGTAACCTCAAAGGAAAAGTTCTTAGGGGGAATGGCCGTTAAGGGCGTTACTCCATTTATTTCTTCTAGAATATCTAAGGGAATTGTATTTTTTCACTATCTGGCCGTATTATTAGTTTGGGTTAACATTTTTTTGCTTTTGCTTTATTCCTCTTCCAACGAAGCTCAAACATTATATCAATTCATTGCCTGTTCCCTTCTTTTTTCAGTTTTTATTTTGGTGATTGTTATAGTCATCCAATGGTTTCGTGAATTTCTTGATGGAAAACTATACCATAAAAAGTTTTCACAATTGAATGATATTGGGGAATCAGAGCTAGAGGATTTTAGACAAACAAATACGTAATACTGTTAAACAGTTAGAGCAAACCAAAGGTGTAGTGAATCCTGTGGATGTCAATTCCCAACAGTTGAAGGAATACCTTGGATTAGGAAAGTCCATCATAATTACAACAGTTCAAAAGTTCCCTGTTATATCAGATTCTATATCAAAACTGACTAAATGGTTTATAAGTTGTATGGATTGATTGAGAGAAAAAAAGGATTGCAAAATATTTTCATGAAATAATTGACGAAATTGAGATTAAAAAGAAAAATACTTGTCAAGATTTTTCTGCTTTTTATTTTAATGTGTTGCGCAAGCGGGCAGTTTTTAAGTCATGCCCGGGACTGTCTGTTTATTCAGGCGGGTTTTGCCCTTCCATTTGCTCTCTCATCTGGTTTAATTTCCAGTCTGAAAATTTACTTTGCACTCTGTAAGAGGCTTCTGCTATCTTAAATGATGCCCGTTTAATCCTTTCTAAAGTTTTTAGAGCATCTTTCTCCCTTTTTCTTTCCAGCCTGATTCTGATATCAAACCAGTTGTAATCATATCTTGAGCCTCCGATAAGAATTCTTACTTCTCTATCCATAGCTGCCTGCTTTGCTTTCTCATACGAAAACAACACCTCAGCCCAATCCTGTTTGTTTTTCAGTATTACTGCTATCACAAACCAAGAATCTCTCTGCTGGCATTTCCACAATTCCACGCATATCTTATACTTATGCCTTATCATGTAATAGCCAGACTGAAAACCGCTGTCAGCATTCAGTATTGTTGAGACAGAAGGGTTGAAGTGATCTCCAGAGAACTCCTTTATCCTGCTTTGCTGCTTTTGATCAATTCTGCAATAGTTCCATGCTGGAGCTTGTTTTAAAAGCTTTTTCCAGTTAGCAAATCTCCGATGCAGTTCCCTGCCAGCCTTTGCCATACTGAGTCTTTTGATAGTTTCTTTTATTTCGTCATACTTGTCTTTCAGCGCCTGTTTAGCGCCCTGCATCATCTCGTATTCCAAAGCTGTCTTCTGAAACTTGAGCTGAATTTGTATAATCCTCTCTCCAAAATGCCCTGCTATCCTGTTAAACAATTCAACGCCTTCCCTGCTATTCCCTCTTATATTTTTCATCCCTTCTGCATATTCCCGAAAAAGCATCTGCTTTATTTTTATCACAAAAGCAGGAATATGCATCCTGTTATCAGCC
>JAUWOV010000049.1 GCA_030611945.1 bacterium
TGATGCTTCTTTCTTTATCTCCTTAAATATTCCCGTAGATACTATTAATATTTTCCTGACCCCATCCCGAAAGCTTTCGGGATGGGGTCCCTTGTATCCTCCACCTAGGGGGTAAGGATGTATCTTACCATTTCCAACAGGCTATGAATTTCTTATTGCATATTTAAATAATGCGGCGCAGAGCTCCTTTGAAAAGCGAAAATGTGTGAGATGCGGTTTTTTATTATTGGCAAACGATAAAAATGATATATTATGTGTGCATAAAAAGCACAAAGTTATTTACTTAAGGAGGAAAGAAAGATGCTAGAACATACAAAAAGATTCAGTTTGGTTGATAAAACTGCAATTATTACAGGCGGGGGTGGAACTTTGTGTGGAGCGATGGCCACTGGATACGCCCTTGCTGGAGCAAATGTTGTTCTCTGGGATATTCGCCAGGAGGCTCTGGATGCCAAAGTTAAAGAAATTTCCGGGATATGCGGAGATCCGGCAAGAATCACCGCTGTGCAGGTTGACTTAATGAACGAAGATTCTATTATTAAAGCCATTGAATCGTCTGTCAGTAAATTCGGGCAGATTGACATTCTGATAAACGGAGCCGGCGGCAATAAAACAAAATCTCCGCTGGTTGAAGTGAATGAGGATGATTTCATGTTTGTTTTAAAACTCAACCTGATGGCTGGTTGTATTTTGCCCACCAAGCATGTAGCAAAATACTGGATTGATAATACCATAAAAGGAGTGATTGTAAATATTGCTTCAATGGCGGCATTTAATCCGCTTTCCGGCGTCTGGGCGTATTCCGCAGCCAAAGCGGCTGTTATGAACCAGACCATGGCTCACGCTAAAGAGTTTGCTGCTGACGGAATCCGTGTCAATGCGATTGCCCCGGGTTTTTTTATTGCAGATCAGAACAGGAAACTCCTGCTTAACGATGATGGTTCTCTGACAGATCGCGGCAAAGATGTTATTGCTCACACCCCGATGGCGCGATTCGGTGAACCGGATGATTTGGTTGGTACCGCAATCTTCCTAGCATCTGACGGCGCAAGTTTTATCTCCGGAATCACTATGCCGGTTGATGGAGCGTATCTGTGCCAAAATATTTAATATCTGAATGGATAAGTGGTGAGTGGAAGTGAAAATTATTAAATATGTTGTTGGGACACTGATTGTTGTTTGTTGTCTTTATCTATATTTCAGATATTTTGAATGGAAGAATATTTATTATCCTACGCGTGAGATTAGCACAACTCCAGAAAGTATTGGTTTGAAGTTTGAAGATATCTTTTTTGAAACTGATGATAATGTTAAGCTGAATGGCTGGTATGTCCCCTGTGAGAAAGCAACATCAACTCTCCTTTTTTGTCATGGTAATGCTGGGAATATAAGCGACCGCCTTGATAGTATAGACATATTTCATAGTCTTGGCCTAAATGTTTTTATATTTGATTACAGGGGCTATGGCAAAAGCAAGGGATTTCCAACAGAAAGAGGCACCTATCTGGATGCAATGGCTGCATATAGCTGGCTCATCTCAGAGAAAAAGCTAGATGAGGATAAGATTATCATATTTGGACGTTCTCTTGGGGGTTCAATAGCGATTGACCTTGCGGCAAAAATTAATAAAGGCTTACTTATTTCAGAAAGTACGTTTACGTCTATAGTTGATATTGGTAAGGAATTTTATCCGTTTCTTCCCATTAAATATTGCGCAAGCATAAAATATGACAGTATTCAAAAAATAAAAAATGTAAGAATTCCAAAGCTTATAATACACTCAGAGGATGATGAGATAATACATTTTCGCCATGGAGAGAAACTCTTTAAAGCTTCCCTTTCACCTAAACAATTCTATAAAATGCACGGTGGACATAATGATGGTTTTATAGTAATGGGTAAAGAGTATGGGGATACAATTAAAAACTTTATTAAGAGAAAATAAAATAAGATGGAACGATTATCAGTGCCCCTACAAAATATTTAATTTTGTATAATCATATCCTGAAAAACTATTAGCTTAATGTCAAAAATACTGTATAATATACATAAAGATAACAATTATTCATGAGTTATTGAGGTATTTGAAATGCATGCTATTATGTCTCGTTGGATAGAGCAAAAGTTAAGAAGTTCATTATCGCTGCATAAGGTGCGTCTTATCTTTGGGGCGCGCCAAACAGGGAAGTCTACTTTACTTCGTAGGTTAGCTCCATCAAACGCTTTGTTTATAAATCTCCAGGATCGTCGGGTTCGGCTGCGTTTTGAAAGGCAGCCGGATGAACTGATAAGAATGCTTAAGGCAGAATCAAGGAAACGAACAGTTCTAATTGATGAAATCCAGAAAGTACCAGCCCTGCTTGACGATATTCAATTACTGTATGATGAAGATCCTGAGAGATTTGAATTTATTCTTACAGGAAGTTCAGCGCGTAAATTACGCTATTCAACAGCCAATCTCTTGCCAGGACGAGCGCACCAGTATCATCTTTTTCCACTAATTTCTACAGAGAGGCAAGATGCAAACTCTTCAATCATATTACCTATGGCAATTGATAAATCATTACATCATGGTTTCCCAAAAGTAGATATAGAAACACTCCTTTTGTATGGAAACCTTCCAGGGATAGTTATGGAACAGGAACCTACCCGAAAAGCAACATTAGAATCCTATGCAGAAATTTATTTGGAAGAAGAAATACGTTGGGAAGCATTAGTGCGAAATGTGGGTCATTTTAGTAAGTTTCTGGAGTTAGCCGCATTAGAATCAGGACAAATAATGAACCTGACTAAACTTTCGCAACAGTCAGGAATAGCTGTAGCTACTTTACGTTCTTTTTATCAGGTTTTGATAGATACATTCATAGGTTATTGGCTGCCACCGTTTAGAGGCAGAACAAGAAAGCGGTTATTGACTACACCTATGTTCTGCTTTTTTGATTTAGGAGTACGTAATGCGCTGGCGCGAATTTCACTAACAAAACAAAGTCTGCAAATACAGGCAGGGACATTATTTCAGCAGTGGGTTCTTACTGAGTTATGGCATCGGTGTGGCTATCTTGGTCGGAATTACTGTCTTTATTTTTGGCGAACTGTATCGGGAGCTGAGGTTGACATTGTCCTTGAAACACCTGATGAAGTTATACCTATTGAGGTTAAATGGACAGATAATCCCAGAGAAACAGATGCTAGACATGTAAAATTATTTATGCAAACTTACCCTAATCGCGCGAAACGCGGCTTTATCGTCTGTCGCAGTCCGCATAGATTACAAATCACCAAACAAATAACAGCCATACCATGGCAGGAAATGTAGGTTTTTTAAGCAGACAAAAACCTGTTGAAGTTTGATATTTAATTTTGTATAATCCAGCCTGAGTTAATAATCGCACTTAAAAGTTAATCAACGTAAAGGGAGGGTGTCAATGGTAACAAAGGTTGGGATCAATGGATTTGGAAGGATTGGGAGACTGGTTTTAAAAGCCGGTTTAAGTTCAAATGAATTGGAATTTGTAGCGGTAAATGATCTGACAGACGCAAAAACATTAGCGCATCTTTTCAAATACGATTCCACTTTTGGAATATTTGACGGGACTGTGGAAGCTAAGGACGATGCAATAGTTATTAATGGCAAAGAAATAAAGGTTCTTGCTCAGAGAGACCCGGCGCAGCTGCCATGGGGAAAACTTGGCGTAGATGTTGTTATTGAATCAACAGGGATATTCAAGGAGAAGTCACAGGCAAGCGCCCACATTCAGGCAGGAGCAAAGAAGGTGATTATATCCGCTCCGGCAAAGAACGAGGATATAACAATTGTATTAGGGGTAAATGAGGACAAATACGAATCCTCTTCTCATCATATTATTTCAAACGCTTCCTGCACCACGAACTGTCTGGCTCCGGTTGCAAAGGTTTTGCTGGATAATTTCGGCATAACAAAGGGGCTGATGACAACAATTCATTCATATACAAGTGATCAGGTTATACTTGATTTTCCGCACAAGGATCTAAGAAGAGCAAGATCAGCGGCTGTATCAATGATTCCAACTACAACAGGAGCTGCAAAAGCTATTGCGCTCGTTATCCCTGAATTAAAAGGCAGGATGGACGGTTTGGCTATCAGAGTTCCAACTCCAAATGTATCTTTGGTTGATCTTGTTGTGAACACAGAAAAAAACACAAGCGCAGAAGAGGTAAACGCGGCTTTGAAGAATGCGGCGGAGAACGAGTTAAGCAAATATCTTCAATACTGCGATGAGCCTTTAGTATCAAAGGATTTTAATGGAAACAGCAAATCATCAATTGTGGACGCATTATGCACAACGGTTATAGACGGCAATATGGTTAAGGTGCTTTCATGGTATGACAACGAATGTGGATATTCAAACAGAGTTGTTGATCTGGCTGAGTATATAATTTCAAGGCAGTAGAAAAACATGAGTAAATTGTCTTTAAGAGATATAAAAGTCAAAGATAAGAAAGTTTTAATGCGGGTAGACTTTAATGTTCCTCTTGATGATAACTGTAATATAACGGACGATACCCGCATAAAAGCAGCTTTACCGAGTATTGAATATCTGATAGAAAAAGGAGCCAAATTAATACTTGTTTCTCATTTATGTCGTCCAAAGGGGAACATAATTGAGAAAATGAGATTAACGCCCGTAGGTACAAGACTTGGTGAATTATTAGGTATAAAAGTTACCAAGCTGAATGATTGCATTGGGACTGAAGTTGAAAAAGAAGCAGATAAGTTGAAAAGCGGCGAAGTATTACTTCTTGAAAACACGCGCTTTCATAAAGAAGAAGAAAAGAATGATGCAAACTTTTCTCAGTCTATGGCAAAGCTGGCAGATATTTATGTTAACGATGCTTTTGGAACTGCTCATCGCGCGCACGCCTCAACAGTCGGAGTAACAAAGTTTATTAACAAGGCTGTATGCGGCTTTCTAATGGAAAAAGAGATAAAAGCTTTAAACAAATTAACAAAAAATCCTGAGAAGCCTTTTACTCTTATCATGGGCGGGGCTAAGCTTTCTGATAAAATACCAGTTATGGAAAGCCTTGTTGACAAAATAGATACTTTACTGCTCGGAGGTGGGGTAGCATACACCTTTTGCAAGGCAAAAAACTGGCCAGTTGGAAACTCTCTTGTAGATGAAAGCAAAATAGACGTTGCAAAAGAAATAATAACAAAAATGCGTAAGAAACGTGTAGTTTTACACACTCCTTTAGACCATGTAATAGCTCAGGAAATCTCTGAAGGCGCGCAAACAATAACAACTGATAGAGGAGCAGTTCCCGCAGGCTGGATAGGGGTTGACATAGGACCTCAGGCAATAGAAGAGTATGAAACTGAGATTGGGCTTTCAAAAACTGTCTTTTGGAATGGACCTGTTGGTGTGTTTGAGATAGATAAATTTGCAAAAGGCTCTATTGCTATTGCCAAAGCGCTTGCCAACAACGCAGACGCGTATACCGTCGTTGGAGGAGGAGATTCCATAGCAGCGGTAAATAAGGCAGGTGTTGCTGATAAGATCAGCCATATATCTACTGGCGGCGGCGCATCTCTTGAATATCTTGCAGGCATTGAGCTGCCAGGCATCGCTGCATTAACGGAGAAATAATTTTATGTTTACCTTTATAAGTGTGATCCATATTATAGCTTGTATAAGTCTGATCTTAATTGTTCTCCTTCAGGTGGGAAAAGGTGCAGATCTTGCCAGTATGTTTGGCGGAGCAGGAACTCAATCTCTATTTGGAACAAGTTCTGAGACATTTATGACAAAGCTCACCACAGCAATGGCTGTAATCTTCGTCCTCACGTCCATCTCCCTGAGTTTTATGTGGGTTTCTCACTACAGCGGCACCTCCATAATGAAAAAGGAAGGGATAAAGCAGGTAGAAGCTGAAGCTGTAAAAGAAGAAGCACCTGATGGAGATAAAATAACAAATAACAAATAACAAATCTCAAACAAATTCAAAATTCCAATTTCTAAAATTCAAAAACAGAGCAGTTTTAATCATTTCATGAAAAGAATGTTACCGCTTCTTGCGGTATTTTTTTTATTTATAAATACACACCCAATCTCTGGCGAGCCTTATTACGGCGATGCAATAATTGCAGGTTCAATAGGGGATGCTTCAACGCTTATTCCAATACTGGCATCAGATAGTGCTTCTCAAGATATTGTAGGACTGGTGTTTAATGGTCTGCTCAAATATGACAAAAACATAAAACTGGTTGGGGATCTGGCAGAATCATGGAAAGTCTCTTCCGATAAACTTACCATTACATTTCATTTGCAGAAAAACGTTAAATGGCACGATGGTTTCCCCTTTACAGCTTCTGATGTGATGTTTACGTATAAGAAACTTACAGATCCGGATGTTCCCACTCCATACAGCGGCGACTTTGAGCGTATAGAAAAAGCAGAAGTTGTTGACTCATATACATTCAAGGTAACCTACAAAGAGCCGTTCTCTCCAGCCCTTGCAAGCTGGGGAATGTGGATTATGCCTGAGCATCTTCTAAAGGATAAGGATTTAATCAAGTGCAGTTTTGCTCGGCATCCAATAGGAACAGGTCCATATAAATTTAAAGAATGGAAAACCGGACAACGAATTATTCTTGAGGCAAATAACGAATATTTTGATGGCAGGCCATACATAGATAAGTATGTTTATCAGATAATTCCCGACGATGCGACAATGTTTCTTGAACTTAGCGCAGGGAATGTTGATTGGATGGGGCTTAATCCTGTTCAATATACCTATCAGACTAATAAAAAATGGTTTAAAACAGGTTTCATCAAATATAAGTATCCAAGCTTTGGTTATACATACTTGGGTTATAACCTTAAAAACCCGTTATTTAAAAATAAACTCGTTAGACAGGCTTTAACGTACGCAATTAATAAGCCTGAGATTATCAAAGGGGTTTTATTAGGCTTAGGAGAGATATCAACAGGTCCTTTTCCTCCTGAGTCATGGGCATACAACAAACACGTGAGAAGATATCAGTATAATCCGCTAAAGGCAAAAGAAATGCTGAAACTATGCGGGTGGAAGGATCACGATGGAGACGGCTGGATTGATAAGAATAGTAAAACATTTGAATTTGAAATTATAACAAATCAGGGTAATGCGCAGAGAAAGAAATGCGCAGAGATCATACAGCAGAATCTTAGACTTGTTGGTATCAAGGTAAATATAAGGATAATTGAATGGGCGTCTTTCATAAATGAATTCATCAATAAAAAAAGGTTTGACGCTGTTCTACTCGCATGGGGTCTTGGCAGAGATCCTGACTGTTATGATATCTGGCATTCATCCAAGACAAAAGCGGGAGAGTTTAATTTTATTTCTTATAGTAATCCAGAGGTAGATAAGCTCATGGAAGAGGGAAGAGGAGAATTTGAAATAGAGAAAAGAAAACATATCTATCACAGAATCCATGAGATCATAGCCGAAGACCAGCCTTGCACGTTTTTATATGTGCCTGATTCACTTCCTGTTGTTCATGCGCGGTTTAAAGGCATAGAAGTCTCTCCAATCGGAATAAGCCATAATTTCATAAAGTGGTACGCGCCGAAGCAATTGCAGAGATATACGCAATGACCAATGAACATGGTCATATGACCTATTTTGTCAGTAGGTTTCTTATATGCTCCTGCCACTTCTTATCAAGACGTGCTAGATTCCCAAAATCAAATTGATAACTGCTTCTAAGCGCGTCTTCAAAACTCTTTCCGTCACGCAAAGCTCTGCAGAGATTAGTAAATCTATACTGCCCTTTGCTTCTCAGAAAATTTACAATGGAATAGGATACGCTGTAGAAAAGCAGGACTTTTCCCTCGTCTTCAGGATAATTAGTTCTATCAAGCACTTCGTAAATGGAAAGAATTTCCCCTTTTTTTAATTCTTTTTTTATTGCGTTTATATATCCTGATTTGCTTGTTAGCTCCATATTCACAGCAAGCCCTTCATTGAACCATAACGGAATATTGTTCCCCATATAATCTGCAAGGATTAGATGGGTCATTTCATGAGGCAGAAGAGAGGTTAAAAAATTTACTGACTCTTTATAGCTTTTTATCTCTCTTTTATTATAATTAGCAAATCCTGCTGACCAGGATGGGATGTCGTTGTTTTCCAGATAATTCTTCTTATTTGCATATATGTATATCTTACATCTTTTATCAAAAGTCCAAAATTTCCCAAATCTGGTAAAGCCTACGTTTCTGTCCAACTGCTTATAATATTCCTCTGCTTTGTATCCAACACGCTGAGCAAAACTTAAATTGTCTTCATAATATACTGAAAAATGATCGGATTTATAGATTTCCCAGTCTTCAGCTAGTATATTACATCCTAAAAAAAGAAAAAATATAAGCGCAAAAAATAATGTCAAATGCACATTAGGGCAGGTGCAAGGCCTGCCCCTACATTTCCCGATTAAACCTTTGAGCATTTGGATTTTGTTATTTGTCATTTATTTCCAGATATTTCTGAATATTCTTTATTTTTTGCTGAATGTTAGGAGCTTCTGTGATTTCTGTAACTAAACTTACACAACTAGCACCAGATTCCAATACTTCAGCTATATTATGCTCTTTAATCCCCCCTATTGCCACAAAAGGAACATCAATGTTCTTAGACACGTATCTTATATATTCAAGTTCTGTTGCCTGAATAGCGTTCTTTTTAGTCTGAGTTTCATAGATTGGGCCGACTCCTATATAATCGGCTCCTGTTCTCAGCGCTTCTCTGGCTTGCTCTGGATTATGTGTGGAAAGTCCAATAAATTGGTCTGGTTTAATTAATTTACGGACCTCTTTGAGAGGAAGATCATCCTGCCCAATATGGATACCATCTGTCTTACAAAGAATAGCAAGATCAATATCATCATTTACAATAAATAGAGCATTGTATTCTCTAGTAATCTTTCGCAACCAACAACATTCTTCATATTTAATTCTCTTTGTGCGGAATTTTTCTCTGTATTGAATAATTTTAATCCCGGCTTTAAGCATCTCGCTAACCACATATTTATTTCCTCTTCCACAACTGGTTTCGAAACATGTGATTCCATAAATTTGTCCGGAGAATATATTTTTTAGATTAGGTTTCATTTGTGGTTATTGTATATGTGTCAGGGTTGCTAAATCAATGAAAAAATACATAAAAATCGTTGCATTAACGTGTAGAATATACTAATCTATGACAAGTGAGATTAAAGCAAATGATGAATTGACATTATATGCTAATTTACTATTAACAACAGGAGGCATAAGAAATGTTAGCGAATTTAAAGGAATTTGAAGCCAAAGCCCTAAAATTGCCGTTGACGGATCGGGCTCTATTGGCTGAACACCTTATAGAGAGTCTTGACACCGTAGATGATGTTGAAAACGAGCGTTTATGGGTTAAAGAAGCTGAACACCGTTATCAGGAATACAAAAAAGGCAATATCTCTGCTCGCCCCGCAGATGAGGTTCTTCAAGATGCGCGTTTAAAAATCAGATGAAACCAGTCCATTTTCTTTTACCCGCAGAGCAAGAAATGCTTGAAGCGGCTCGTTATTACGAAGTGCAAGCCTCTGGGCTTGGCGTTGACTTTTTAGCCAAAATCGATTCGGCAATTCAAGACATCTCTGAACAGCCAGAACTCTGGCCAGTTTTACGCTTTCATATTCGTCGTCGCCTTGTCCACCGATTTCCATATGGTCTTCTATATCGAATTGATCCAGAGGAGATTGTAATATTGGCAGTTATGCATTTGCGTCTTCATCCGAATTATTGGATTAACAGAATATAATTTTTGAACCAATCGATGAAGCTTAGTGTTGCTAAATCAATAAAAACTTGATATATTTCAGACAATGTCGGAGTGTAATAAGTTCTCTGTAATCTTTGTGGGAGATTAAAGTGAAGACATATAAAGAAATAAATGAAAAAATTAGAAAGGGCGAAGCGGTAGTTGTAACTGCTGAAGAGATTATTGATATAGTTGAAGAAAAAGGCACAAAAAGAGCTGCAAAGGAAGTGGACGTTGTAACAACGGGAACATTTGCTCCAATGTGTTCATCAGGCGCTTTTATTAATTTTAAAAATTCAACACCAAAGATAAGGGCTCAGAAAGTATGGCTGAATGGTGTTAATACATACGCCGGGCTTGCTGCTACTGATGTTTATCTCGGAGCGACAGAACTTCCTGATGAAGATTTATTAAACAAGGTATTCCCTGGCAGCTTCAAATATGGAGGCGGCCATGTCCTAGAGGATTTAGTCGCCGGCAGACATATAAAACTTAGAGCAATATCTTATGGAACAGATTGTTATCCGAAGAGGGAGATTGAAACTGTAATAGACATAAAAAGTGTAAATCAGGCTATTCTGACAAACCCGAGAAACGCATATCAAAATTACAATGTTGCAATAAATAAATATTCTGAGAGAACCATATACACCTACATGGGAATCCTGAGGTCGAAGATTGGAAATGCGAATTACTGCAGTGCCGGGCAATTAAGCCCTTTACTGAATGATCCTTTTTACAAGACTATTGGTATCGGAACAAAAATATTCCTTGGCGGAGGGGAAGGATTTGTCTATTGGGAAGGGACGCAGCATAATCCCTCTGTTAAAAGAGGTACTAATGGTGTAGTAAGAGCTCCGGCAGGAACTCTCGCTGTAGTCGGAGATTTAAAACAAATGTCTCCGGAATGGCTGAAAGGCACAAGTATCACAGGGTATGGGGTAACTTTAACTATTGGCATAGGCATTCCAATCCCTATTTTAAGCGAGGATATAGTTAAATATACAGCTGTAAAGGACAAGGATATTTATACTCAAATTGTGGATTATAGTAAAGACTATCCTAATGGAGTCAACAAAAGCTACGGCGAGGTTAATTATAAGCAGTTAAGAGATGGATATATAGAGATAGAAGGGAAACAGGTTCCTACAGGCGCATTGTCAAGCTATAAAAAGGCAAGAGAAATAGCAGAAATTCTCAAAAACAAGATTAAAAAAGGAAGATTTGAGCTGACAAAGCCGGTTAAATCTCTTTCTTCGGGAGAATAATAATGATTAAGAAAAGGGTTGTTTTAACTTTTCCACACGAAATAGTCAGCCAGCCAGTCGTATATCATCTTGTCAAGGATTACAATTTGATGATAAACATACTCAGAGCCAGAGTTACCCCACAGGAGCAGGGGAGACTGGTAGTAGAAATAAGCGGCAGTAAAAAAGAACTGGAAGCCGGTATGAATTATTTAGCAGAATTAAATATAGATATTCAGTCTCTTGCACGCGATATTAAATGGCACGAAAATAAGTGTGTTCATTGTACTGCTTGTATACCGCATTGCCCGACAGATGCTATATCATTAGATAGAGATACAATGAAAGTATCGTTTGATAAGGAAAAGTGTATAGCATGTGAACTCTGTATCTCTGCCTGCCCATATCAAGCAATTGAAATAGTGATTTAGTTTATGTATTTAGAAAAGATAGAAACTCCAAAAGATTTAAAAAAACTGGATATTAAAACACTTCCTTTGTTGGTCTCTGAAGTAAGGAAACTGATAATCGAAACCGTTTCTCAAACTGGCGGGCATCTTGCTTCAAACCTTGGGGTTGTTGAACTCACAATAGCTCTGCACTATGTCTTTAATTGCCCTGATGATAAGATAGTCTGGGATGTTGGGCATCAGGCATATACACATAAAATTCTTACAGGAAGAAGAAACCAGTTTCATACACTTCGGCAATTTGGAGGAATGAGCGGTTTTACAAAAATAGAAGAGAGTGAGTATGACGCTTTTGGCACAGGGCATGGAAGCACCTCAATCTCAGCCGCTCTTGGTATGGCATGCGCGCAAAAATTAACAAGCAACAACGATAAACTTATAGCTGTAATTGGAGACGGAGCGCTTACAGGAGGTATGGCATTTGAGGCTTTAAATCATGCAGGACACATTAAAAAAGATATAATTGTAATCTTGAATAGTAACGAGATGAGTATATCTCAGAATGTTGGAGCATGGTCTCAGTATCTAAATAGAATTACAACTAATCCAATATATAACAGAGTTAGAGGCGATCTGGAAGTAGTTCTAAAAAGAGTCCCAATGTTTGGCAGTCGGTTAGTTGATAGCGCAAAGAAATTAGAAAAAAGTCTTAAACTGCTTCTTACGCCCGGAATATTATTTGATGAATTAGGTTTCCGTTATATTGGCCCAATTGATGGACATAATATCCCATTGCTTATAGAAACGCTTGACAATATCAAAATTTTTAAAGGGCCTGTATTAGTGCATGTATTAACAAAGAAAGGAAAAGGATATAAGTTTGCAGAAAAGAATCCCACAAGATTTCATAGCGCAAAACCATTTAATATAAACACAGGTATATGGAGAGATGAAACTTCAGGGAATAAACTTCCAACATATACAGAAGTATTTGGAAATACACTGGTAAAATTGGCGCAAAAAGATAAAAGAATAGTAGCAATAACTGCAGCTATGCCGGACGGAACAGGACTTAGAGAGTTTGCTCAAAAATTTCCGGACAGATTCTTTGATGTCGGCATGGCAGAACAGCATGCTGTTACATTTGCAGCAGGCTTAGCTTTAAAAGGGTTAAAACCTGTTGTTGCGATATACTCAACATTTCTACAGCGCGCATATGATCAGATCTTGCACGATGTATGCTTACAAAAACTGCCTGTAATTTTCGCAATTGACAGGGCAGGTATAGTAGAAGGAGATGGGCCGACACATCACGGCGTTTTTGACCTTTCATATCTTTCAATGATTCCAAACATGACGATTATGGCTCCAAAGGACGGGGGTGAATTTACGAGCATGCTTTCTAAAGCAGTAGAATATAATCAGCCCGTTTCTATAAGATATCCAAAAAATTATGCTGCGAAATCCAGTTCGGTTGAGGAGATTGAAATTGGGAAAGGAGAAATAGTCAGAGACGGTACTGATATTGCGATATTAGCAATAGGAACAATGGTCTATCCTGCCTTAGAAGCAGCAGAAATATTAGAGAAGAAGAACATAAATGCTTCAGTAGTGAATATGAGATTTGTTAAGCCGTTGGATACGGAACTAGTTCAGAAAATAGCTTCTAAGGTAAAAAAGATCGTAACAGTTGAAGAAAATGTTGTTGCCGGCGGATTTGGTATGAACGTTGCAGAATATGTAGAGGCGCAAAATTTTGCGTCTCCATGTCTTGCGTCTCTACATATCGGATTACCAGATAAATTTATTGAACAGGGCCCGCGGCATCTCCTGTTGAAGAAGTATAAACTGGATGGTGCTGGTATTGCAGAAACTATCCTGAACTGGGTCAATTGACTTTTAAGCAATGTTAAAATAGAATAGCTAATAGAAAATGATAAAAATTTAATCTGGGGATGGGCGGAGGCAAGCCCCGCCTCTACAATGTGGAATCGGGAAATGTAGGGGCAGGCCTTGCGTCTGCCCTAATATGCTAATAAGACTCCTGCAAAATAGGGAAATAGTGGAAGACAGGTAGGGAAACTGAGGGTAAAAAAGATAAAAATGCCAACGGAAGATAGAAAAGAAAGAATAAGAAGAATTTCAGAAGAAATTAGGCGAATTAAGGCATAGTTT
>JAUWOV010000022.1 GCA_030611945.1 bacterium
GTTGGTTTGGGCTTGTTTCTGTTTTGCCTTATTTCAACGCAAGGACAGGCAGAACTGGTAAGTGAATGGAAGTTTGACGGGAATGCAAGAGACAGTGCAGGGAATAATCATGGCGCACTGAAGGGTAATCCAACCTGGGGAGTCAACAGGTTTGGAGATCAGGGAAAAGCATTATCATTTGACGGCAAAGATGATTATGTTGATTGCGGGAATGATGCGAGTCTGAGTTTTGGCAATGGGACAAAAGACAGATCATTTTCAATAGAATGGTGGCAAAAAAGTAATATTGTCCCCAATCTATCTCGCACAGAGACAGGAGAGATAACAGGGAAAGGTGTTGGTGTATTACAGAAAAAAGGAGAATATTTTATTCAGTGGGGCAATGCATTCCGGCTCCATTTATTAGATGGGAATAGCAGAATTGGAAGAGGCACTGGTGTTAGTGTTAAGCAGGGTGAGTGGACACATATTGCAGTGACTTATAATGGCTCAGGAACTTCTGACGGCATCAAGTTTTATCAAGATGGAAAGTTGGTGTTATCAGAAGCCGAAGTCAAAGGATCTTATACGGCAATGAGAAAGAAGAATCGTCCGTTGAGGATAGGAATTGGGAGACACTGGGCGAAGCGATTCAACGGTCTCATTGATGATGTCGGGATCTACAACCATGCTTTGAGTTCTGAAGAGGTTGAGGCGCTTTACCTCAAAAATCCTAACCCTATATTTTAGTATAAAATGCCGTAATTGCTTGTGTTGTATATGATTTTAAACAAGAATAAAAAAAAGAAAAGGAGACAGTTATGTTGAAGAAAATGATGTATGTCGGGTTAGTTTCGTTTCTGTTTTGTCTTGTTTCCACGCAAGGACATTCAGAGTTGGTAGAAGAAGTTGCTATTCAACAAGTATCTGAAGCGCCGGTAATAGACGGCAGTCTCTCTGACAAAGTCTGGAAGAAAGCAAAGTGGTATTCTGATTTTCATATTTTTAATAACTTAAAACAATCAGCTCAACCAAAAACTTTTTTTGCTATAGTACACGACGGTGAAAATCTCTATGTCGCTGTGAGGGCTGAAGAGCCGGAGCCAAAAAAGATGAAGGCGGTTGTCACAAAGCGGGATGGCAAGGTCTGGATGGATGACTCTATTGAGATATTTTTGGACTCTGAAGGCAGAGGTTCATACAGTTATCAGTTTGTTGTTAATACTAGAGGTACGCTCTTTGACTCAGAGAACGTACGCGGCGGTGTATTTCACAAGCCGGAGTGGAATTCAGATGCAAAGGCAGCCACAAAAACAGGCAGTGACGCCTGGTTTCTTGAAGTATCAATACCGTTTGCCTGCCTCTCTTTTTCTTCTGAGGAGCCAACCCACTGGAGGCTGAATGTTACCAGGAGTCGTTTTGCCGCATCCGAAAGAGAGCTTTTCACTTTCGCGCCGGTGAAAGGAAGCTTTCACGATCTCAGAAATTTTGCGTCTGCCTCCATAGAAGACATTGACTTAACACCATTCTTAGCTGACCTCAGTCTGGAGAAGATGAAGTTTTTTCATCAAGAAGGTCAGATGACCAGCGCAGTTGGATTTCTGATTGAAAACTCCTCATCTTTGCCAAGGGAATTGGACATTAAGGCAACTCTCCTGATGGGTGGTAAAGAAGTATCTACTTTATCGGCAATAAAACTTTCCAAAAGGAGTACCCGCCAATTGGATATTACCTTTCCTGTTCCACCTGCAGGGGAAGGCATCCTCAGACTAACCTTAAAAGATAAAAAGTTAAAAAAGGTTATCTGCAGCCGGCAGTTTCCCGTAAAAGTTGATTATACACCCCTAAAGGTAGAAGTCCTCCATCCTCATTACCAGAATGCTATCTTTTCCGGTCAGAAGTTAAAGGATATAGAGTTGGAGGTAACTGCCGCGTTGGCAGCAAAAGAAAGAAAAGATTACCTGTTTAAATTCTCCTTGAATTCAGATCAGAAAGTTCTCTGTAGTCAGAGCACCGGAATAAGAGATGAAAGGATGAATATATCCATCCCTCTTCCCATGTTAAAGACAGGAAGTTACCTGATGAAAGGCGCTCTGGTTCATAAACCAACCGGAAAGAGACTGGTTACGTGGCAGGAGGTTCTGCGTAAACTGCCCTCTAAAAAAGGGGAGGTCCGTTTTGATGAAAACTTTGTATGTCTGATAGATAATGAGCCTTTCCTGCCTTTTGGACTCTTTAGTGATAGCTATAGTGGTCCTACGAGAGGATCAGAGGCGATTCGGGAGGCTGTTGAATTAGGCTGTAATGCGCTTTCGTGTGACTATTGCAATTGGCGTAAGTGTCTTGACGAATTACATCAATCCGGGCTAAAGGTACTGATAATGCCACATACACAGGGTATTCCACATGCCTGTGGTCCTGCAAAGGGCTTGGATAAACCATTAACGGCAAAGCAGGAAGAAAGTCTGCGTTCATCTGTCAGAAAAACAAAAGACCTTCCACCGCTCCTTGCGTGGTATACAGGCAATGAACCAAAACCACCAGCTGTAAGCCAGGATACAATGAAACAGATTGATAATATTATAAGAGAAGAAGACCCGTACCATCCAAATTGCATTATAAACGACAAAATTAAAGAGATCGGGTATTATGTGAATGCCATGTCGCTTATTATGCCTGACCCTTATCCTGGCTTTCTGAAAAATGGCACACGGAAGCATCCAATCAAAACTACATGTCTTGTGGAAGAAGCTGTCTGGGTTAGCAATGGGCGCAAACCTGTCTGGGTTGTGATGCAGGCGTCTAACTGGGGAGGCAAAAAAGAACGCTCCCCAAACTTTATCGACTTGCGCGGACAGATGTATCAGGCAGCAATTGCAGGCGCAAAAGGGTTCTTCTGGTACTGCCGGCCATGGATAGAGTCTCATGTGGAAATAGGACTCTCTTTTCTGGCAAAAGAAGCCAAGTTATTGCGTGAGGCAATCTTTGCTCCTGAGTCTTCTTATGAATTTACTGTTGTTAATGATGCTGGCAAGAGCAATCACCTGTACATGCTCTCAAGGCGGATGGTGGGCAAAGACTCTTACTTTTTTGTTGTCAATTGTTCTACTAATAAGGAAACGAAGTTAACGTTTAATGCCGGCGGTTTAAAAGATAGAGAACTCTTTGTGGTTAGCGAAGCTCGTAATGTTAAAATAAAATCAGGGGAGTTTACTGATTCATTTAAACCTTATGACACACACATTTACACCACTAATAAAACCATTGCCAATCAACTGAGTATCCCTGGCGTATATAAAGAGATTAAAGCTAATTGCACTCCAATCATTAAGCCAGGTAACTTTGCTCATAAGAGTCGTGGGACGAAAGCAAAAGATTCATGGGTAAGAAAGATATTGACAAAGACTTTTGTGTGGAATCCACCGCTTGATTTTGTTATTGACGGTATCAAAGGAACTTCAAGCTGGGGGGATGCGAAACGGTCATCCTGGGTGGAGATAATTTTTCCAAAATCGGAGAAAATCTGTAAAGCAGTAATAGATTCAAACATTCGTCACTTACAGATTGAGGTGGAGAAGAATGGAGCATGGGTAAGAGTTGCTGATGTAAAAGCAAACACACGTGACCGCAGGGAAGTACAAATCGTCAAATTTCCATTGGTAGAAACCCGAAAGTTGCGACTGAAATCTCTGGCTGTAAAAGGTGAAATTATAGGGAAAAAACCTCTTCAGACACAGATTTGGGAGATAGAAGTATATGGGAAAGTTTTAGAGTTATAACAGGAGGCAGCATGAGTAATGAAAAGAAACAAATAATTATCGGTAATGCGTTGCCCAATATTCCATGGGAAGAGAAACAGGAAGGGAGTAAAGAGATATTATGGCGTTCAAGAAAAAATCCTATTATTCCAAGAGATCTCATCCCCTCTTCCAACAGTATTTTTAACAGCGCTGTTGTGTCATTTAAAGGAGAGTTTGCCGGTGTTTTTCGCTGTGATGATAAGAGGCGATTCGCGAGACTTCACAGCGGCAGAAGTAAAGATGGTATAAACTGGGAGATAGATAATAATCCGATCTCTTTTATTTGCAATGATCCTGAAATCATCTCCATATCAGGCTATGACCCACGAGTTTGCTGGATTGATGATAGGTACTATGTAACCTGGTGCAATTATTATCATGGACCGACAATTGGAGTTGCGTACACCTATGATTTTAAAAAATTTTATCAGATTGAGAATGCTTTTCTCCCATATAATCGCAATGGTGTGCTTTTCCCGCGTAAGGTTGATAGCAAATTCGCTATGCTCAGTCGTCCATCCGGTCCTGGGCATAATACTTTTGGAGATATTTTTTACAGCGAAAGTCCGGATATGTGTTATTGGGGTCGCCATCGTCATGTTATGGGTACTACAAAAGGATGGCAGGGAACAAAGATTGGCGCAGGTCCAATACCGATTGAAACTACAGAAGGATGGTTGTTGATATATCATGGAGTTCTAACTTCATGTAATGGTTTTGTTTATAGTGCAGGAGCCGCTTTGCTTGATATAGATAAACCATGGAAAGTTCTTTACAGAACAGAACCATATATTCTATCTCCCCAGAAAGAGTATGAATGTGTTGGCGACGTACCGAATGTGGTGTTCCCCTGTGCAGCATTGACTGATCCTGAAACCGGACGAATTGCAATTTATTATGGTGCGGCAGATACAGTTGTTTGTTTGGCTTATACTCAGGTGGATGAATTAATTAATTTTATAAAGTCCAATTCAGAGATATAAAATATTCTTATTACAATTTAAAAAGACTGTATGGATAAATAGCGTGGGATTTTCTTATGGAAAGTAAAAAACAGATTGATGAGTGGGTTGAGGAAATATTGTCAAAAATGACATTGTCGGAAAAAGTATCATTGCTTGCCGGACAGGACCGCTGGAGTACAGTTCCTGTTGAACGATTAGGTGTGACTTCCTTAGGAATGACAGATGGTCCTCATGGTGTGAGATATTGTAGAACCTCCGGCGTGCATAAAGCTACATCATTTCCAACAGGTGTTTCCATGGGATCAAGCTGGAATCCTGAACTTGTTAAAAGGGTTGGAGAGGCTTTAGCTGAAGAAACTGCGGCTTTGAATTGCGATATTCTTCTTGGTCCATGTGTTAATATAGTAAGGTGTCCTTTAGGCGGGAGGAACTTTGAAAGCTATTCTGAAGATCCATATCTTGCCGGCTGTATTGGTACTGCGTATGTAAATGGTGTCCAGAGTAAAAATATCGGGACATCATTAAAACACTATGCGTGTAATAACCAGGAGAATGGGCGTTTCAGATGCAGTTCAGAGGTGGATGAACGCACCTTACGTGAAATATATCTGCCGGCATTTGAAGCCATAGTGAAAAATGCTCAGCCGTGGACGGTTATGTGTTCATATAACAGGATTAACGGTATTTATGCCAGTGAGCATAAAAGACTATTGACTGATATTCTCAGAGAAGAATGGGGCTTTGAAGGGATTGTAATTTCTGATTGGAGCGCAAACCATACGATTGTCAAATCTGTTGCCGCAGGTCTTGATATTGAAATGCCTGGTCCTGCAAAATATTATGGGAGGCTTTTGGAGGAGGCCGTTAACATGTGGCAGATAGAAGAAAAGGTAATCGATGCTACTGCCGGACGTATTTTAAGGATTATAGCCAGAAGCGGAAAACGGGACAAAAATTTCAAACGCAGAGGAAAAATAAATACAGCTTTTCATCAAAAACTTGCTAGAAAATTAGCGGAGGAATCAATAGTTCTTCTTAAAAATAATAATGGGCTTCTTCCATTAAATCAAAACAAGATTGAATCGGTTGCTGTTATTGGCTTGAATGCGTTGGAAGCAAGAATCGGTGGAGGAGGCAGTTCATATCTTAACCCACCATATAGAGTAAGTCCATTACAGGGAATAACCGAGCTGCTCAAAGACAATGTTCAACAAATAAAGTATGAGACAGGATGTGATAATTTTGAAGAATTTCCTGAAATCCCATGCGATTACTTTATTCATCCTGAATCCGATAAATCAGGAGTGTTGGTGGAATATTTTGAGTCTTTGGATTGCTCAGGAAATGTTTTTAAAAGTGTTGAATATTCAGGTTTAAATGAATTTTTTTTTAATATTTCCGAATATAATAAATATTCTGAGTTTTCTTTGCGTCTAAGAGCAAGATTTATCGCACCTGTCAGCGGTAGATATGGGCTTAAATTAAAATATCAGGGGGAGTGCAGGTTATTTGTTGATGGAAAGCTTCTTCTGGAAGTAAAACATGATAGATTTCTGACAAGATTTGATGATCCTGATATTTCAGAACCTGTTTTTATTGAAATTGCAGAAGGAAATAATTATTGCGTTGTTGTGGAATATGTTAGAAGAAAAAACGAAAGAGCCTGGTTGCAGTTGCTCGGAGCATACAGCCCGAATATAACTGTTTCGAAACGCATTGATAATTCCGCGAAAATCGCAGCAGAATCTGATGTGGCTGTTGTTTTTGCCGGCATGGCGAAAGGTTTCGAGTCTGAGGGAAAAGACAGGCTGCATATGAATCTCCCCGGATTTCAGAATGAGCTTATTAAAGCAGTTGTCTCAGCAAACCCAAATACAGTTGTTGTCTTGAATACAGGTTCACCAATAACCATGCCTTGGATTAATGAGGTATCTGCTGTTATTGAAGCTTATTATCCCGGAATGGAAGGGGGACGCGCCATTGCCGATATCTTATTCGGACATGTCAATCCTTCAGGGAAATTGACAGTATCGTTTCCAAAACGCTATGAAGACAATCCTGCTTTTTTAAATTATCCCGGCACCCGAAAAGTTCATTACGGTGAAGGTATTTTTGTCGGCTATCGCTACTACGATACCAAAGGTGTTGAACCATTGTTCCCGTTCGGGCACGGACTTTCGTATACCTGCTTTAAATACAGCAATATTTCAATTACTAAAAATGCAAGAGATATGAATTACACAGTAAATGTTGATATCAAAAATACCGGTGTCTGCACAGGAAAAGAAGTAGTGCAGTTGTATATAAAAGATATTGAATCAAGTCTCATGCGACCTTTGAAAGAGTTAAAAGGTTTCCGAAAAATTAGACTTTCCCCTGACGAAAAGAAAAGAATTTCTTTTACTCTGAATGAAAGATCATTTTCGTTCTACAATCCTAAGCAAAAGCAATGGATTGTAGAACCCGGGGAGTTTGAAATACTAATAGGGAGTTCTTCAAGAGATATCCATCTTAACAGTAAAATTGTTATAGGCGGAAATGATACGACAAGAGTCAAAATAGGTAAACAGGTTAAAATATCAGAAGATCTGAACAAGTCAACCTCTAATATAACAGGGAGAATAAAATAATATGACTTCTAAAGAGAGAATGTTAATTGCTATTCAAAACGGTAAAGCTGACCGTGTGCCGGTGGCCCCGGATATATCCAATATGATTCCCTGTAAGTTGACAGGCAAACCATTCTGGGAGTTTTATCTACAGGATCCTCTTTCAGGTGGAGGAGTCAGGGTTCGTTTAGCCAGAGCATATCTTTCGGCAGTGAAATATTTCGGCTTTGACGGGTGGGACGGTGGCTATGTTAATTTGGATCCAAGTAAGGAAGAAAAAAAGGAGTTTAGCAGGGAAATTATAGAAAAGGATGAAGAGAAGATCGTTGCCAGAGAATCCTTTCATACTCCTGAAGGAACATTATGGCAGGAGATGGTCTACAGGATTGATAACCCTCCAGCACTTCGCAGAATGTTAATCAAAGATTTTAAGAAAGATTTTTCTCTCTATCTCAAGTACTGGTTTCCTGATCCTTCTTCCTGCGATGACAAGGAATTTCAGAAGTGGAAGTGGAAAATGGGGAGCTTTGGTGTTACTGCTTTGTCTATAGGTTGTCCAGGGCTGCATGTTTTAGTGAGCCTGATTGACGGAGGCAATAAAATGAGCAGCATGGAGGCTTCGACTTATGCTTACTATGACTATCCTGAACTCTTTCGCGAATATGCTCTTGTTTATGAAGATTGGGCAGTAAAGATGACCAAGAGGTTTATTAAAGCCAAACCTGATTATATTATGACCGGCGGCTCAGGAATGATAACTTTACAGTCTCCTGAGATATTCAGAGACTTAGGGCTTCCAACTCTAAAGAAGGTAACAAAATTAGCTAAAGATGCAGGAATTCCCACTCTTGTTCATTGTTGCGGCAAGGCAAAAGAACTGGTAAAAATCTGCGCTGAAGAAACTGATTTAAGCTGTATCAACCCTTTAGAAGTCCCTCCAATGGGAGATTGTATCCTTAAGGAAATTAAAGAGAAACACGGAGACAAAATTGCTTTAATGGGAAATCTTCATACAACTGAAGTAATGCTCAAAGGTTCGGTGAAGGATGTTGAAGAAGCTTCAAAAAAGGCAATTGATGATGCTGGAGAGAACGGAGGATTTATTCTTTCTACCGGTGACCAATGCGGTAGGGACACACCGGAAGAGAATATCTTTAAAATGGTAGAGGTAGCAAAAACATATGGCAAGTATTAAATGAAAAGATTATTAAAGAAAGGGAGCAAAATAAAATGACCCAGAATTTTAAAATTGGTTCTACTTATACAAGCACAGTGGAAGCATCTGTAACAGATGAAACAGATGTAATAGTTGCCGGAGGCGGAACAGCGGGATGCGTAGCAGCTATTGCGGCCGCGCGTAACGGCACCGATGTTCTTCTGGTTGAACGCTATGGTTTTTTGGGCGGCATGATGACAGCAGGTAATGCGGGGCTAACTAAATATATTGTTCATGAGAAAAGCCAATCAGAGTATCGCAAGGTTATAGCTGAACTGGCTACGAATCCTTCTTCAGTTCAGGTAGTCGGCGGAATACCGATGGAAATCACAGAGAGACTTCTGGACATGAAAGCAGGAATTGGAACAGATGGTACTGCAGGAAGTTATGTCTTTACGTCTTCAGAGGATTTCAAGTGGCTTCTTTTAACGATGTTGGAGGAAGCAGGAGTAAATCTGTTACTTCATTCACTGGTAGTGGATGTTATCAAAGAAGGCAATACTATAAGAGGGGTTATTGTTGAAAATAAATCCGGTCGGCAGGCTATTTTAGCGAAGATATTTATTGACGCTACCGGAGATGGTGACCTGGCTGCAAAGGCAGGAGTGCCGTTTGTAGTAGGTGTGGGTCCCAACGATTTTTCAGCAAAGCATGGTGTAAAGCTGAATACCACACAGGATATGGGCGTTATGTTTAGAGTCGGCAACGTGGATATGAAACGCTGCTTTGAATATTTGAAAGAGAATCCTGATAAATTTCAGGTGCAGGGATGCGCTCTCTTGAGTCTTGAGCAGGCAAGAGAAAATTTTGAAAAAGGCGAAATGATGACAATAAATGTTGATACTGATTTTTCATCTCCTAATGATTTCCAAATATACAACACCCCCCTGCCCGGGGTTTTTACCATTTGCTGTCCATGTTTTCCTGGCAATGGTTTGTCTGCGTCTGATCTTACCAAAGCCGAGACAGCGCTAACAAAAAAGGTAAGAAAGTGGATGCTAAAAATGAAAGAAATGCCTGGATTTGAAAATACCTTTTTGCTTAATTGTCCACAGGTTGGAGTACGTGAAACCAGACACATTCAGGGTGAATATGTTCTTACTATTGAAGATATATTTAAATCCAGAGAATTTGAGGATGGAATAGGGAAAGGGGCTCATCCCATAGATGTGCAGCCGATTCCTGAAAGTCTTAAAAAACATTCTCTCCCTCACAAGTGGCAGTTCAATATCCCTTACTGCTGCCTGGTTCCCAAGGGGATTGATAACCTGCTGGTTGCAGGAAGATGTATTTCCACCACGCACGAGGCTTCTGGTTGCACAAGAACTACAGTACAGTGTATGATTACAGGTGAAGCCGCTGGAACAGCAGGAGCTATGTGTGTCAAAGAGAATATAAGACCGCGAGACTTGAACGCTGATGAGTTGAAGAAGATGTTGAAAGAACAGAGGGTCGTACTTTAATGTTTGATAATCCTGTAAAAAAAGCTTTAATGACTCGCAGATTGACTGTCGGTTCATGGATACAGATCGGGCATCCTGGCAATGCCGAAATCATGGCTAAAGCCGGTTTTTCCTGGCTTGCAGTTGATAGTGAGCATGGCGAAGTTGAAACTGGCGATTTGGGGAATCTCTTTCGCGCAATAACCAATTTCGGAACCATTCCAATGGTCAGAGTGCGAGAGAATGATACGCTTGAAATTCGCCGCGCCCTTGATCTGGGCGCTCTGGGAGTAATTGTTCCACTGGTCAATACCGCCGAAGATGCTCGAAAAGCGGTTGCTTCTGCCAAATATCCGCCGCAGGGCGTGCGCGGTTTCGCCTTTCATCGCGGCAACAACTGGGGAGTGAATTTTAATGATTATGTTAAGGCTGCAAACAAGAACATAGCAGTAATTGTAATGATTGAGTCAAAGGAAGCCGTTGCAAATATTGATGATATTCTGTCGGTGGATGGTGTAGACAGCGTGTTTATCGGCCCATACGATATAAGCGGATCTTACGGCATTCCGGGGCAGACTGATTCGGATATCGTAAAAAACGCTTGCAGACAAGTAGCTGAAGCCTGTACTAGAGCAGGAAAATCCGCTGGAATACACATTGTTCTGCCAACGATTGAAACGGTAAAAAAAGCTGTTGATGACGGATTTACTTTGCTTGGATTGGGTATGGATACGGTATTTCTGGCTGACGGCGCGGCAAAATGGACGAGTTTTATCAAAGGATTTGAGGCAAAATGATCAGGATAGCAGTGACAGAACTGGAATACTACAAAGCAGAAGCCATTTTTAAAGCTGCTGTTTCGGATGGTTTTGAATGTCTTCCTGCGCCGGCTGAAGAAAGCAAACTGGCAAGCTTCATTCGTAATGAAAACGTATTGCATGTCATCATCGGAGTGAATAAATATACTGGTGAACTTTATAATGCTCTGCCTCGAGGCGGCGTGATTGCCCGTTTTGGTGTTGGTCATGATGGAGTAGATAAAGTCAAGGCAAGCGAAAAAGGGTTGCTCTGTACCAATACTCCGGGAGTTCTAGATATGTCTGTAGCCGAATGCGCGATCGGTTTGATGCTGACTATAGCCAGGCATTTTTTTACCTGTATTATGGATAATAAGAACGGCATTTGGAAAAATCAGCTGGGTATGGAGCTTTCCGGCAAAAAACTGGCGATCATTGGCTGCGGCGCTATCGGCAAAAAGACTGCTGCAATCGCTGCATTTGGATTCGGCATGAAAGTCATCGGCTTTGACGTTGCAGATTTTAATCTGTCAGAACTCCACAAAAAATATGGTATCAGCCATATCAAAAATGCTTTTGCAGACGCAGTCTCAGAGGCGGATTTTGTCTCTATGCATATTCCGGATATTCCAGAGACAAAGGACTTTATCAATACTGAACGTCTTGCACAAATACCGTCTAAGGCGATTCTGATCAATACTGCGCGTGGCAATATCGTCGATGAAAACGCTTTATATGATGCATTGGTATCCGGAAAACTGGCAGGAGCCGCGCTTGACGTATTCAAAGACGAGCCATATGTACCGCAATCTCCCTGCAAAGATCTGCGCACACTGAGTAACGTGATCATGACTCCACATATCAGCAGCAGTACTGCTGAAGCCTGCGAACGCATGGCGAAAGCAGCCCTGGAAAACATTCGCATGGCAATTGAAGCCAGATTAGGAACTTCTTAGCTTCCTATTATCCTTCTCAACTTTGTCAGCAAGTTCTTTTCTGTACTCTTTGAGCTTCTTTGTAAGAGAAGGGTTTTTTAGAGCCAATATTTCCGCAGCCAGTATACCTGCATTCTTTGCTCCGCTCTTGCCAATAGCCATAGTGGCAACCGGGATTCCACCGGGCATCTGAACTGTTGAATACAGGGAATCCACTCCTTTTAACTCAGAAGACGGAATGGGTATTCCTATAACAGGCAAAACTGTATGAGAAGCTATAACTCCACCAAGGTGCGCTGCTGCGCCTGCTCCCGCTATCATTATTTCCAATCCCTTCTTTGCAGCATTTTTTGCGTACTCTGCTGCTTTTGCAGGAGTGCGATGCGCAGAACATACAGTTAGTTCATATTGAATATCAAAGAAATCCAATATTTTACATGTCTCCATTATACACTCTCTATCTGAGATGCTTCCAATTACAATCCCCACTTGTGCTTTAGCCATGTTTTGTCTCCTCTCTTATAATATTTTTTAGTTTCTTTAAGACTTCTTCCATGACCTGAATGTAACTATCTTTAATTCTTTCAAATATCTCTTCAGAAGTCTCTTTATCATAAATATGTGAGGTTCTGTTTCTATCTTCCAACATATTCAAAAAAGTTTCTTCATTCTTTATCCATCCCACTTTAAAGGCTTCCTTTAAACTTTCTTTAGGCGTCTTTACCTCTATCCCACTGTTCTGAAGAAATAATTTTAAAGTTTTCCAGATTAATTCAAGACTAAACTCAAATCTCTGAATTACACCATCTTTTTCTAACTCATCCTCTGCTGTATTCACTCCTTCATTCAACTTAACCAATGCGCTTTCTAATTTACTGAATGCGTAACTAATTTCTTCTTTCATAAATTATTTTCCCTGTTTTTAAAATTATATTTTTAAATTCTTCCTCAATTGATAACATATATACAACATCAACTTTATACAGACCGCTTATCTTCTCTATATCTTTATTTATCTCTCTTTGTACAGAAATCTGAGGTTTTTTACAATCAACAGCAAAGTCAAAATCAGAGTGATCTCTATTAATTCTTTTTGCTCTTGAACCAAAAAGAATTATCTTTGAAGGGTTAAGATAGCTTTTCAAAGCTCTTATGGCACCCTTTAATATTTCAGCTTCCCTATCGCTCATTTTTGCAACTTCCTCTTGTAGTCCAGCCATACTTTATTTCCTTAACTTAGATTTTGCAAAACCCTAGCATAAATACTTTAGCGCCTTATCTGCAATATCCTTCCTAAAATACATCTTGTTAAAATGTATTTTCCCCACTGCCTCATACGCCTTATTAATAGCCTGTTCAATATTAGCTCCAAGAGCTGTTACGCCGAGAACCCTTCCGCCAGATGTTACAATGTTCCCTTCTGCTAAAGCTGTTCCCCGAACCAGAGACTTTTCTCGGTTCAGGGCTGTGCCTGCGTGAAATACAATTACATCCCGCAATTCCTCTGCCTGTTTAATTCCTGTTATTTTTTCTCCTTTTTTATAGCTGCCCGGATAACCTCCTGATGCTACAACAACACATACTGCCGTCTCATCTTTCCATTCAATACATGCTTCATTCAGCTTGCCATCTATGCAGGATTCCATAATATCAATTAAGTCTGTCTTAAGCCTTGGAAGTATTACTTGTGTTTCAGGGTCTCCGAATCTCACATTAAACTCAAGGACTTTCAGTCCGCTTTCTGTAATCATAAGACCTGCGTAAAGAACGCCTTTATATGACATTCCTTTTTCTTTCATCTTATTTATTATAGGTTGAAACACCTGAGAAGATACTGTCTTCATCATATCTTCATTAACAACCGGGGCAGGGGAATATGCCCCCATTCCTCCAGTATTAAGTCCTTTGTCTCCGTCATAGATTGCCTTATGGTCCTGGGATGTGACCATTGGTATAAAACTCTCTCCGTCACAGAATGCAAGTATTGATGCCTCTTCTCCAACCAGACATTCCTCAATCATAATTTTATCACCAGCTTTCCCAAATTCTCTCTTAACCATTATCAGTTCAACTGCTTCTACAGCTTCTTCTTTAGTTTTTGCAACAATTACTCCCTTGCCGGCGGCAAGTCCATCAGCTTTTACAACAATGGGAACAGGTTGTGATTTTACGTACTGTATGGCTTTATCATGGTCTTCGAATATTTCACACTTGCCTGTTGGAACTCCTGCTTCAAGCATTATCTCCTTTGCAAATATCTTACTTTCTTCAAGCTGAGAAGCATCCTTTGACGGTCCAAAGACTCTTAGATTTCTTTTTTCAAATTCATCAGCTATACCCTTTGTAAGTGGCACCTCAGGACCAATTACAGTTAAATCAATTTCCTTCTCTTCCGCAAAACGGATAAGTTTAGAAATATTCTCAGCTTTTATAGAAATACATTCTGCCATTTTGCTGATACCAGCATTTCCCGGAGCGCAATAGATTTTAGAAACTCTTGAGCTCTGTGAAATCTTCCAGACAAGCGCATGCTCACGACCACCACTTCCAACAACCAGAACCTTCATAAAAAAATCCCCTATTCTGTGAATTCATTATAGAGCAAGCTCTGCTCAAAATCAAAGGTTACGGAGATAGCTTCTTCATTTACACTATTTAAGGATTTTCTTTACAGCCTGATAAATCTTTTCCTGTGTGGGTCTGACAAATTCCTCTAATGGAGGACTAAAGGGAATAGGAGTATTCTCATTAGCTACACGCTCAATAGGTCCATCTAAAAAGTCAAAGACTTCTTCTGTAACCATGACCGCTATCTCAGCAGTTATGCCTGCTTGCTTTACTCCTTCATCTACAATAACCAGCCGGCCTGTCTTTTTAACCGAGTTAATAATAGTTGTCTTATCCATAGGGACAAGAGTTCGCAGGTCTATTACTTCCACCTTTATATCTTCTTCTTTTAGTCTATCAGCCACAATCATAGATTCTTTAACCATAGATGAGGTAGCAATAATAGTTACGTCTTTCCCTTCTCTCTTAATATCAGCATTGCCAATAGATATAGTATATTCTTCTTCTGGCACTTCTCCTTTTTTATTGTACATCCCCTTATGCTCAAAAATCATGACAGGATCCTCATCACGAATGGCGGATTTTAAAAGACCTTTTACTTCATAAGGGCTGGAAGGCATGATAACTTTTAAGCCGGGTGTATGGCAAAACCATGCATGCAAACTTTGGGAGTGCTGGGCTGCAGAAGACCTGCCAGCGCCGATATTGGTTCTTATTACCAAAGGTACACTTAGTTTGCCTCCTGACATATACCGTATCTTGGCTGCTTGATTGACAATCTGATCCATAGCTGTACAGACAAAATCGCCAAACATAAGTTCTGCTACCGGCCGAAAACCAGCCATAGCCAATCCAACAGCACATCCTATTATGCCTGATTCAGATATAGGGGTATCTAATACTCTCTTTTCACCAAATTCTTGATATAAACCAGCTGTTGCTCGAAAATTTCCTCCCAGAATACCTACATCTTCACCCAGGACAACCACATTCTCATCACACCTCATTTCTTCAGCCAATGCCTCTTTTATGGCCTGAGCATAGGTTATTTCTCTCATATCAAATCCTCTGCTTTTATTTAGCGAAGATGTCATCTAGCGCTTCTTCCGGAGCAGGATAAGAACTTTTTCTGGCAAATTCAATGGCTTTATCTACTCTCTGTTTTATTTCGTTTTCGATATTATCTATTTCAGTTTGGGTCAATATCTTCCTCTTAATAAGTGAGAACTTAAATCCCTTAATTGGACACTTATCTTTCCATAATTTAACCTCCTTTGGAGGACGATAAGCTGTTCCAGGATCGCCAACATGATGTCCTCCCCAGCGATAGGTCTTGCATTCAATTAAGGTTGATCCTTTTCCTTCCCGGGCATGATTAATAGCTTTTTGGGCTACCTCATAGACAGCCAAAACATCATTCCCGTCCACGATCTCTCCAGGGATACCATAAGCTTTCGCCCTTGTAGCTACATCCTCTATATTTTGACTTCTTTGTTGAGAAACGGAAATAGCATAGAGATTATTCTCGCATACATAGACGATTGGTAACTTCCAAAGAGAGCCCATATTTAAACCTTCATGAAAAGCACCTTGATTTGAAGCCCCTTCTCCAAAGAAACATATTGTAACCCGACTATCCTTTTCAAGCTTAGAAGAAAGTCCAAGACCAGTAGCAATAGGAATGCTTCCCCCTACAATTCCATTAGCTCCCATTATACCTAATTCAGGAGCCGCAATGTGCATAGAACCACCTTTGCCTTTGCAGTAACCTGTAACTTTACCCATAACCTCAGCCATCATTTTGTTTAAGTCTCCACCTTTAGCTATGAGATGTCCATGTCCACGATGTGTGCTGGTGATATAGTCATCTTTTTTCAGATTTTCACATACTCCTACAGCAATGGCTTCCTGACCAATATAAAGATGAGCCAATCCTGGCATCCATCCCTGAGCATAAACATAATAGATAGCTTCTTCAAAACATCTTATCTCAAGCATCTTTCTCAGCATTTCAACCAGTTTTTCTTTAGAGAGTTTCATTTTTTGTAATTAATATATACAGATTTGTTTTCAGTAAAAAATTCTATTCCTGTGTCTCCAGCTTCAGGCAGCCCATATCCTGAGGATTTAATGCCTCCAAATGGAAGCTGTGGTTCCTTGAAGCTGGTAGGTAGATTTACATGAGTTAGTCCCACCTCAGTCTTTTTAATAAATTCCATAGCGCTGGACATGTCTTTGGTATATATAGAGGAAGATAGGCCATATTGAATTCCGTTAGCTATAGACAGAGCTTCAGAGAAGTTGTCAGCTTCTATTATAGAAAGAACAGGACCAAATATCTCTTCTTGAGCTATTCGCATATTCGGTTTAACATCAGTAAAAATAGTTGGCTCTACAAAAAAGCCTCTATCATATTGAGCCCATTCTAATCTTTTTCCGCCAAAAATAAGTCTAGCACCTTCTTGCTTTCCTAATTCAATATATTCCAAAACCCTGTTCAGCTGAGATTCTCCGGCTAAAGGCCCCATAGAAGTATCCTTGTTTAGCCCATCTCCTACTTTAATCTTCTTTGCCTTTTTAATCAGAATATCAATAAAATCGTCAGCTATTTTTTTATCCAGAATTACTCGACTGGTAGAGGTGCACCATTGACCAGAGCAACTATAGGCAGCAAGAAATACGCCACTAGCAGCAAGCTCCAAGTTTGCATCTTCTAAAACAACAGTAGGATTTTTGCCTCCCATCTCTAATTGCGTCCTAACCATATTCTCAGAGGCAATTCTATTTATTCTTGCTCCAATCTCATTTGAACCTGTAAAGGATATAGCTTTAATAAATTTGTTAGCTATCATCTCATCCCCTATTTTTGAGCCAGCTCCGGTAACAAAATTTAAAACTCCATCAGGGATTCCTGCCTCATTAAGTATCTCCACAAACTTCAAGCCGCAAAGAGGTGTAAAAGAAGCAGGTTTAAAGATAACGGTATTTCCAGCCATCAATGCAGGCGTAATCTTCCGGCATGGAACATTCACAGGAAAGTTCCATGGGCTTAAGATTGAAACAACACCAAGTGGCTGTCTTATAGTATAGGAGAAGCTCTTTTCATTTTCAGGAAAAGAGCTTTTACCAAATAACCGTTGTCCCTGAGCGATCTGAAACTCCATCTCCTTTATTGCCGATTTAATCTCTGCTTCTGACTCTTTTAGTGTTTTCCCCTCTTCCAATGTTAAATATTTTGCCAATTTATTCTGCTGCTCTTTTAATAGACTAACAGCTTGAGAAAGAACGTTAGCGCGTTTGGAAGGAGACCATTTGCCCCAGATCCCAAAGGCTCTACTTGCAGATTCAATCGCTTTTTTCACATCCTCCGCATTTGATTGTTGGAAATATCCAATTATTTGTTTTTGATTAGCTGGATTGATATCTGGAAAAACTTTTCCTGATACTGAATCCAGCCATTTTCCATCAATATAGTTTTTATATGTAGTTATATTCATCTTTCTCCCTTTATATCACTTATACATTTGGACGCAGACAGAGTGAGACCACAGTGTCTCGTGGATCTGGCATATGCGCCGGCATTAGAACACACAAATCTTTCTCCCTATCTTTTATCCCTGGCGCTGTGCCAGCCCTGGATAACGCAGTATAGTCCTCTATCTTTAGGTTTGTGCCGTCTCCAAGCAATGTAGCATACTTCACTTTGCCAGCCAGTTCAGGGAGAGCTAGCCACCCCTGTTGACAGTGAAAAAGATGCAGATAAAGCATCTCTTGTTTCTGAGTGTATCGTGCATCGGTAGGTGGAATGAACTTGCTTATACCTGCCCCATAGATTGATTCCCCATTCTTGCTCATCCACTGGCCAATTTCTTGGAGATTTGTTACGAATTCATCCTGGATTCGCCCTCGTGGAGTAGGTCCGACATTCAAGAGCAGATTACCGTCTTTACTGACTGTATCCACAAGCATTCTGATTAATTGAGTAGTAGACTTGTTTTCTGGATCCTGACGATAATATCCCCAGGACTGACCTATTGTCATACACGATTCCCACATCCTGGTTTTATCTCCATCCTTAATTACATCCTCGGGTATATACTGTTCAGGAGTTGTAAAATCTTCGGGTAACCCAAGCCGGTTATTGATCAGGATTTCAGGATTTATTTCTCTTGTCATACGAATAATTTCTTCTGATTCCCATTCTTTTGCTCCCTTTCCCTCATACGAGAAATCAGACCATAGAATGTCAATCTTCCCATAGTTAGTCAGTAACTCGCGCAATTGTCCATGAAGATAGGAAACATACTGACTCCATTCCCTTTTTCCCGACTTTGCTTCTTCATCGTTACGTTGAGGGTGCAGGCTGTCAATAGTGTAGTGCTGATGATGCCAGTCAAGAAGAGAATAATAGAAGCCAACTTTTAAACCAACATTCCTAAAAGCTTCAATCCATGGCTTAATGAGATCCTTACCATAGGGTGTGTTAGTTATCTTGAAATCAGTTAACTTGCTATCAAAAAGACAGAAGCCATCGTGATGTTTTGTTGTAATAACCGCATACTTCATTCCCGCATCTCTCGCTAATTCAGCCCATTGGGATGGGTTATAATCTATGGGATTAAATCTATTGAAAAGCTTTTCATACTTTTCCCTCGGAACCTCCTCCTTTGAATAATACCACATGTCCTTTGCAGTGATTGAATAAAGTCCCCAATGAATAAACATTCCGAATCTTGCGTTACGAAACCAGGTTGTGCGATCAGTCTCAATTGATTTGCTTATAGTCATTTCAGAGTCTCCTTTTTTTAATTATTTATCCCAAAACTAATATCCTAACGTTACTCCACCGTCAATATTGAGTGTAATGCCGGTTACAAAAGCGGCATCATTACTTGCCAGATAAAGAGCTGCTTCACCGCACTCCTCAATTGTTCCAATACGGCCAAGTGGATGCTGACCAAAAATATATCTGCGCGCAGCCTCCGGGTCTTTCTGCTGAGAAAACCAGTCGTCAACCAGCGGAGTCTGGATCCAACCAGGACAGATAACGTTCACACGAATCCCATCTGGCGCAAAGTCAATTGCCATGCCTTTGCTCATGGCTATCTGACCGCCCTTAGTAGCAGAATATGCTCCTGCGTTTGGCTGACCAACAAGACCCACCATACTGCTGATATTAACTATATTCCCTTTTGTTTTGCGCAGGTGCTGTATTGAATACTTACTGCAGAGAAATGTGCTGCGCAGATTTGTATTTATGATAAATTCCCATTCCTGCTCAGAAGTCTCCTCTACGTTCTTTGATATATGGTATCCAGCATTATTCACCAGAATATCGAGCTTACCGAATGTCTTGATTGTAGTATCAATCATGTTCTGGATGGACTTACTACTTGTTACATCGGTTTTTAGAAAGATTGCTCTTCCTTCAGAAGCTCCAAGTTTCTCAGCCATTTTTTCCCCAGCATCTTCCGTACGACATACAATAACCACCTTCGCCCCTTCCCGGAAAAATACCCGCGCAATGCCCTCGCCAATACCTTTGCTTGAGCCGGTCACAATGGCTACCTTATCTTTTAAACGCATAACAAACCTCCTAACTTAAAATTTGATTAATCTTTTCTGCAGCTTGATTTAAAGCTTCTTTAACGCTGCATTCTCCCTTATATCCTTTCTGTAGGTTTATCCATAGAGCATCCTCTATCGCCGGATATTTAGCCAACTTAGGCGGGATAAGTATGAAGTTGGCTACTGTCTCTTCAAGCATTTTAAGACGTTTCTCTTCCAGAGAGCCAGGTATAGCTTCTTCTCTAATTTTTTGCTGAGCTAGTTTTTTAACTGAAATAGCTCCACGTTTTGCCTCTTCATACTGCATCTTTTCAGAGAGTAAAAACCTCATCAAAGCTAAAGCGCCTCCTCTATCGTGGCAACTATTTGGAATGGCGTAGGAAAAACCGCCTGCATAGACACACCTCTTTCCAGATGGTCCAATTGGATAAATAGCTACGGCAAACTTATCCCCAACTTTTGATAATCCCGGGTCTTTGTATGTGGCGAATGAACCTGGCCAGTCTGTAGTCATAGCAGCCTTACCATCTCGGAAGCATTGGGCTACTTCATCATAATGCCATTCTGGTACTTCTTTGGGACAGACCTTATCTTCGTAATAGAGATTACGTAATAACCCTAAAGCCCATTCTCCAGCTTCATTGACAAATTGGGGCTTCAGATTATCATCTAGCAACACGCCTTCAGCCATGGTTAAAAGTTCAAAAAAGTGACCGAACAATCCAGAATAACGGCCGGGGAAAACAAAACCGTAAAGATCAGGGGGTCGGGTAAAGAAATTAGCTATATCCTTTAACTTTTCCCAGGTATGGGGAGGCTCTAATGGGTAACCATACTTATTTTGGAAGGCCTCTTTCTCTTTTGGATCATCAAAGAGATCTTTGCGATAATAGACTAACTTTACATCAATATTTCGGGGAAGCTGCATCAGCCTGCCATTAATTCGCATAAGCTCAAGTGTTGCCGGGATAAATGAAGAGAGCTCTTCTTCATTGATATCATCATCTAATGGAGTTAACCACTTCTCTTGAGATGGAGCATACTTAGAGTGGGTAGTGATGAGGTCATAATCGCCTCTCCCCTGGCTATAAAGGGATGAAATATGTTCATTAAGTTCCGGATGAACAAGTTTTGCACCTATCTCAACTTTGTATCCGGTCTCTCGTTCAAACTCCGGGATTTTAGAATAAGGATAGTCATACATCGGACCGCCAACAAAAGCCACTTTAAGATATTTTTTTCTCCCCATTTTTTCTCCTTCAGTCCATTACAAATCCACCATTGACATCCAATATCTCACCGGTAATGTACGAAGCATTTTTTGAAGCCAAAAAGACCACTGCTTTGGCTACATCCTCAGGGCTCCCCATAAACCCAAGGGGAATAGAGCACTTGTATTTTTTCTTCAATTTGGGACTTACTTTTATATTAACTCCCCCATCTATCACCCCAGGAGCAATAGCATTGACACGTATTCCCAACGGAGCACATTCCAAAGCTAAAGATTTAGTTAAAGAAATCACTCCTGCCTTTGAAGCAGCATAATGTGCGCCTACACCAAAACCACCTGTCTTCCCTGCTGCTGAGGCTATATTTATAACAACGCCACTGCAACTTTTCTTCATCCATGGTAAAATTAGCTGGGATAGGAGAAAAATACTTTTTAAATTTATAGCAAAAACTTGGTCCCATTCCTTTTCTTTTATCTGATTAAAAGTTGTGCGGGGGCAGATACCAGCGTTATTAATGAGAATATCAATCCCTTTATAAATCTGAATAACCCGTTTAATAAACTTTTTTGCTTCGCCTTTTTTGGAGACATCAACTTTCATGGCCATACTGGAAGGGCTATAAATTTTTATCTTTTCAACAACTCTCCTAGCCGCATTTATATCTAAATCAGCTACAACTACTTTGGCCCCTTCTCTGGCTAAAGCCAAACTAATTGCTTCTCCTAGTCCTTTGCCGCCGCCTGTAACAATAGCTAATTTTTCATTTAAATCATATTTCATTTTTGAAAATCGCTTAGAATATATTTCTTTGTATTTAAAATATGTTCTTTCATTAATTTCCGGACTTCATCTATATCTTGTTTAATCAATGCTTTTAATATTTTATCATGCTCTTTCCATGCCTGTTTTGCTCGTATAGGACGATAGTAGCCCATAACACGAAATATCTGTACAAAGTTATATAAACTCTCTAAAAACTCAATAAGCCGCTTATTTCCACAACAATTAATAATAATCCTGTGAAATTCCGAATCGAGTTTAGCTAATTGAGTAGCTGAATTTTTAGAAAGATAAATCTTGCTTTGCTTGAGTAATTTTTTTAGCTTGTTTAATTCTTTTTCAGTTATCTTAGAGCCAGACAGGCAGATAGCCAACCCCTCTAATACCTGACGAATCTCGTATACTTCATCAACATCCTTGATGCCTAATTTCCTCACAGAACCACCTTTTCTGGGGATAAGCTCAATTAATCCATCCTTAGCAAGTAGGTTTAAAGCCGCTCTTATTGGGGTACGGCTTATGTTAAGTTCCTTAGATAGACTTTCTTCAATAAGTCTATCCCCTGCTTTTATCTTTTGGGTTACCAGCCAATTAGATAGGAGATCGTAGACCTTGGTGCTTAAATCCATATGATGAAAAAAGTCTTGGTCTATACTCTTTTTTCCAGAAATCATTTCAATTATGCCCTATTTTTGTATTCTGTATACAATTTTATCATAAATTAAAATAGATGCAAGAAAAAAATAATAAATGAATGGAAATGGTAAGATACATCCTTACCCCCTAGGTGGAGGATACAAGGGACCCCATCCCGAAAGCTTTCGGGATGGGGTCAGGAAAATATTAATAGTATCTACGGGAATATTTAAGGAGATAAAGAAAGAAGCATCATG
>JAUWOV010000006.1 GCA_030611945.1 bacterium
GTAGTACTGGCTGTTAGTCCTATCAAATTGGATTGCTGTCTCAAGTTCTTCTTCAGCAAGTTTAAGATTCTTTATGCGTAAATAAGCAATCGCTCTGTCCTTATGTATCTCCGCAATTGACGGTCTGACTAAAATAATGGACATTACACACACAACTGAAAGCAAAAATATAGAAAATACTATTTTTGCAAAGAATGAATTAATTTTTATTATCCTTGTGCCTCTGTCCCTTTGTGCTTCTATCATTCCTATAAAGAGCCATACATTCATTGATATTCCCGGCACATAGAAATCAAAATCAACCAGACTATGGATCAAGAAAGCGCCGCATCCCATGTACATACCAATGCCTATTGCCTTTGCGTATCTAATGCGAAACGTTTTCTTCCAACCCATAAGAAACATAACCCATATTAGTAAAAAACTTAACGCGCCGAGTGTTCCTGTCTCTGTCCAGATCTGCAGAAAGCTATTATGCGCAAGCTGTACCTCTCTTGCCTGTGGGCTCTTGTACTTTGGATAAATGCTTCCAAATGTACCTATGCCGCTTCCAAACGGAAAATCTCTAACCATACCAGGACATGCCTTCCAGTAATTTAACCTTACTTTAAAAGAACCTAGTGTGTCATGTATCATATTAGTTCTGTTAATAATTTTCAAAAATGTTGCAGAGAATATAACCAAACAAACTATTGCTGATATTGAAACTATGTAAAACGTCTTCTTATGCCTGAATTTCTTGTACACCAAAATCAAAATTGATATTAAGACCAATAGTAGAAATATTCCCCACCCTCCTTTGGAATATGTAAGATAAAGACAGAAAACAATACTCGCCGCTGCAATACTAAGCAGCAGCCTGTAAAAAGACTTAGAAATAAAAAACAAGGAAATGCAAAGAGGCAGTATTAACAAAAGATACCCTGCTAATGCGTTACGAATAACAAATGTTGAAAAGGCTTGATTAATACCCAATCTTGAAAGAACTCCCGGATGAAATTGTATGCCTTGCTGAAGGACCCAGTTTCTTGTCTCATTCAGTCCCCAGAAATACTGATAAATACCATATAGAGAAACAATAGTTGTTGCTATTACCAGACATGCTGTGATTATAAGAACCTGTTTCTTTTTCTTGACAATGTTTATAACTAAAAAACACAGCAAGATATTTGGGATAATAATACAGGTTTGCTTTAAGCTGGCATTAAGATTAACTGAGTATATACATGATAAAATGACAAAAAACGCAAAGCTTAGTATTGGAATATATAAGGAAGTTCTAACCAGACTAAATCCACCCAGCCAGATACACTTAATAAGCCAGATTGTAAGTATCAGCAAGATGATAAGCTGACATACGGTATTTGATAAGGGATAGCTTATTCCGGAGACCAGCGGTCTAAATAGAACGAGAAATGCCAGAAATCCTGTACTAAGCCAGAGGGCTGTTTCCTCAATTTTGTTTCTATTCATTTATAGATTTCAATATTTTCTTTTTATCCTTTCTTATTCTGTCCAGAATTCCGTTAACAAATCCTCCGCTATTCTCCGTGCTATACTTCTTGGCTAACTCCACTGCTTCATCAATGGATACAATATCGGGGATATCATCTCTAAAGAGTATCTCGCATATAGCCATTTTCATTATGCTTTTATCTATAACCGCTACTCTGTTTATCTCCCAGTGCTCCAGATATTTTTCAAGAAGTTTATCAATTATCTCTCTATTTCCAAGTACTCCTCTAAATAAATCTTCTGCAAAATCTGTTATATCTGATCCATATTGTTCAGCATCGGAGCTAATAATATTTTCTACAGCCCGCTTTATATTCTTATCATCAGAAAACTCTTCTCTATAAAGCAGTGTCAGAACAAGTTCTCTTCCTTTTCTCCGACTTCCCATTTTACTTTCCTATTTCATCAAACAAATTTACCATTTCAATTGCTGAGATAGCAGCGTCCTTGCCCTTGTTTCCTGATTTTGTTCCTGCTCTTTCAATTGCCTGTTCCAGTGTATCGCAGGTAATTACGCCGTATATTACAGGCACTCCTGTAGATAGAGAGATTTGACCTATTCCCTTTGTTACCTGTGAGCTTATATAGTCAAAATGAGGTGTGCCTCCGCGAATCAATGCGCCAATGCAAATAATACTGTCATATTTCTTGGTTTTCGCCATCTTATCTGCTGCATACGGAATCTCAAATGATCCGGGCACCCAGGTAATATCTATCTCTTTATCCTTAGCGCCGTGACGTTTGAGTGTATCTACGCATGCATCCAGCATCTTTGATGTAATGAACTCATTGAACCTTGATACAACAACACCAAACTTCTTCCCTTCAACAACCAGTTTTCCTTCATACACTTTCATTTCGTTAGCCCTCCTGTTTTTTAAATTTATTTTTTGAAAAATATTTTTGCTTTGGACTTGTAAACTTATCAGGTATTGTCGGATGGAGCAATCCTTGTTCAATCAAAGGATTTAGTATTTCTTTTCTAAAATATTCTCGATCTTTTAATTTAAGAAATATCTGAATTTCCTCTCTATTCTTTGACATCTTGCAGAATTCCAGTATTTTTTTTGTCCGTTCGTCTTGCGGGGTAGCTTGCGGGGTAGCTTGCTCAGCAAGCGGAATAATCATCTTGAAAACATCTTCTTCCACTAATTGCGGCACATTATTGGAATATATTTTTACATATTTCATAAGATTTCTTGTGCCTGAGCCAAGTTCATCCGCAAAACCTATTTCTTTAAAAAATCTTGCTATTACCGGGTTTTTAGGAAATGGCGAAAAATTATCAGGATCAATTAATCCATGTCCATGAGGCTTGTTGCTGTTCTCGGTATAAACCCGATTTTTTTCAATGATAAGTTTTGCCGGAAATGCGTTAATAAATTCTCTATGTATAAGAATATTTGAAGCAACCTCTCGAAAAATCTTGTCCCGCACGCTAATGCGTTTATCTTTCTCTAGAAAAAATGGATCAGGAAGATGTTTTTGTGTGAATGCCATAATTCTATCATAACTTTCTATTAGATTTGTTCTTATATCGTCACGGTCATCATATCTATCCAGATTCTTTGTTCTTAATATGGCATCCGTGCGGAAATGTGGAAGCACTGACAATATAATATTATCTTTTCCAAGCAATAGAACTGCTGCAAGAGTAAATCCTTCTTTGCCGGTTTGATAATCTTTTAAATAGAGTTGAGCGCTTTTTATAAGGTCAAAATCATCCAAATTCTTCCATGGATGGTTTGCCTTTTGATTCACCGCCAATTTTCTGGCTCGCTCTATTAAGTCAGGTCTTAAATCTTCTATTCCAATATATGGATAAACTTTGTTTTCTGAGTAGATTGTCTGTTTTCTCAGATACAAGGCTGTTACTAGATTGGTATTATCTGTAACATTAAAATCACCGTCTTCATTGCGGTCAAATATTTTTCCATTACAGCGATGAACCTGCGAACTTTCGGGCACATAGATGTATAATATATTTTTGCCATCTATTAAAATTTCTTCTATGGTCAGATAGAATGAAGGACTGATTTTATGCGGATTGTTGATGGCAGTTGAAAAATCTTTTTTTATCTGCCCAATATAATTTTTATCAATACCTGTTATTTCACAGTTATCTTTTACTCCCAATAAAAGTTCGCCACCCGAACGGTTTAGAAAAGAACAGACTGTATCATAAATATCTTTATTTATGGCAGTTCTGCATTCTTTAAATTCTGCCTGTAATCCTTCGCCGTTTTTTATTATTTCTTTTATTTTAGATGCAAGCATTTTATATGTGTCTTAGTATATGCCCTAATTTCTCTTTCTTTGTCTTGAGATATTTCTTGTTTTCATTATTCGGTTTAACTTCAATAGGAACCCTTTCTGTAACCTTCAAACCATAGCCCTGTAATCCAATAATCTTCTTCGGATTGTTTGTCAAGAGACGTATAGTTTTCAATCCTAAATCCACCAGTATCTGAGCTCCAATTCCATAATCTCTTAAATCAGGACGAAAACCAAGCTCTACATTTGCTTCAACAGTATCCAATCCATTATCTTGAAGATTATACGCTCGCAATTTATTTGCCAAACCAATTCCCCTGCCCTCTTGAGACATATAAAGAAGGACTCCCTCATCTTGCTTTTGGATTTCTGTCAATGATTGAGACAATTGCTCCCCGCAATCACATCTTAATGATCCTAATATATCCCCTGTTAAGCACTGTGAGTGTACCCTCACAAGCACGTCCTTTTTATTTTTAATATCTCCTTTTACAAGCGCAACATGAACAGAGTGATCTATTATGTCTTCATAAGCAATGAGCCTAAATTGTCCGTATTTTGTCGGTAATTTTGTCTCTACAATTCTCTTGATTAATTTTTGGGATTTCCTTTTATACTTAATCAAGTCAGCTATTGTACATATCTTTAAATCGTATTGTTTTGCAAATTCGCTAAGTTCAGGAACTCTTGACATAGTTCCGTCTTCATTCATTATTTCACAAATCACACCAGCGGGATATAAGCCGGCCAGAACTGAGAGGTCAATAGATGCCTCTGTATGACCAGCTCTTTCCAATACACCTCCTGCTTTAGCTTTTAGCGGGAAAATATGTCCGGGCTTTGTTAAGTCATCTGGCTTTGTCTTGAAGTCTATAAGTATTTTTACAGTCAATGCTCTGTCATGAGCTGATATACCCGTTGTTATTCCTTTCTTTGCATCAACTGATACTGTAAAAGCTGTATCCAGCCTGTCGGAACTATTAGGTACCATAGCGTCAATTTTTAATTCTTTTAGGCGTTTTTCTGTCATAGAAACACAAATCAGACCTCTGCCGTGCTTTGCCATAAAATTAATTCCATTCGAAGTTATCTTTTCTGCTGCTATAACCAGATCTCCTTCATTCTCTCTGTTCTCATCATCCACTACAATAACAAATTTCCCTTCTCTTATATCTTCTACTATCTGCGGGATTGTATTAAACTTGTACTTCTTCATATTTAGATTATCCCCTTTTCTCCCAAAAAGTCTAAAGTCAGCTTTGGTTCTCTATCTTTTAAAATTTTTACAACATGCTTTCCCAATATATCCGCCTCTAAATTAACTACATCCCCTCTTTTTTTATTGTCTAGCGTCGTAGCACTGATAGTATGCGGAATAAGCGCGACTTTAAAACTTCTTTTATAAACTTCTGCGACTGTCAAGCTCACCCCGTCAACAGCTATAGAACCTTTCTCAACAACATAGTTCATAATCTCATCTTTTGTTTCTACTTCAAGAATTCCACGAAAGCTAGAAACTGCGGATATAATAGTTCCTGTATTATCAATATGTCCCAGAACAAAATGCCCGCTTAATTGATCTCCCACACGCAGAGGTTTTTCAATATTAACCTTGTTCCCCACACGCAATAAACCAAGATTCGTTCTTTGCAGAGTCTCATTAACCACATCTGCTGAGAAATTCTTTTCCTCTTTTTTTGTAATAGTTAAACAAACTCCATTAACCGCAATACTATCTCCCATATTTGAACTCTCTATGTCTTTAGCCCTAATACGAAGTTCGCAAGACTGAGAGCTCTTCTTTATTCTAATAATACTTCCTATTTCCTGAATTATTCCAGTAAACATATATTTTACCGAATTGGTATTACCAGTTCGGATACCCTTCTATCATTATATCATCTTTAAATCTTCTGACTTTAATATCCTTCAGGGAAACTGCACCTTTTATCTTACTTACTCCCTTGTTCCAAAAAGGAACTAATGCCGTCTTTCCACCTATTATTTTGGGACAAATAAAAGCATAAATTTTGTCTACAGCTCTTTCTTCTATAAATGAGGATATCACTCTTGAGCCGCCTTCAACAAGAATGCTTGCAATGCCTTTTTTACCTAATCTAACAAGAAGGTCTTGAATATTAACCATTTTATTTTTATCCGTTTTGCAACATATTATTTCAGTACCAATTCGTTTCAATTTTTCAACATTAGACTTAGAAGCTTTTTTTGTAACTGCAACAATAGTAGGGACAGGTCGCGACCTGTCCAAAACCCTTGATTTCATAGGGATTCTTGCGCCGCTGTCCAATATTATCCTTATTGGTATTTTATCTGTAATACTGCCTTGCCTTGGTGTAAGACGAGGATTATCTTTAATAACAGTATTCACTCCAACAAGAACTGCATCTGAGATGCTTCTTAACTTATGCACAAACCTTCTGGATTTATCATTGCTTATCCATTTTGAATCACCAGTTCCTGTAGCAATTTTACCATCAATACTCATCGCATATTTAACTGTAACAAATGGCAGTTTAGTTGTTATATGTTTGATATAAACCTTATTAAGTTCCCTTGCTTGCTTTTCCATAACTCCGCATACAACCTGAATACCAGCTTTTTTTAATGCCCGCATTCCTCTGCCATTCACTAATGGATTCGGGTCTTTAATCCCTATTACTACTCTGCTCAATTTGTTTTTAATAATAGCAGGTGCACACGGAGGTGTTTTTTTATTAGTATGCGCACATGGTTCTAAATTTACATACAATGTCCCATGTCTTGCCTTTTCACCAGCGTCTTTAATAGCGCAAACCTCTGCATGAGGTGCTCCAGGATGTGCATGATATCCTCTTCCAACAATCTGTCCATTTTTAACAATAAGCGCTCCTACCATTGGATTAGGAGATGTATATCCCTCGCCTTTCTTTGCCAGAGCTAAAACCAGTTTCATAAATTTTATATCTTCGTTACTCATTTAATTTCATCACCAAAATAAAAAAATCCCGAATTTCTTCGGGATTGAACTAGCTTATCATCTATCTTCTCCCATCCAGACTATACTGTCGGCTACGGCTTCTCACCGTATCAATTCCATCACCGAACAAACTCGGCTCTCAGAACTTGCGGGCTTTCTTCAATAACAAAAAGATTCACCGCCGGTAGGGATTCTCACCCTGCCCCGAAGACATATTTATAATAGCAAATTTTTCTTTTATGTCAAGCAATTTAAAAATGCGCAATTTTCTCTTGAGTTATAGCCTAAAAAAATGTTAAATGTAACTGCTCTTAACACTGAAAGGATATGCAAAAAATATGATTAGGGATAAAAATTGGAAAAAGGTACTGTTTGGTTTGGGTCTTGATAATAAAGATGAGCATAAACGTTTTACAAAAGGACATAATTTCTATCTGATAGGCGGTTCTGAAGACACGCATAAGACAATGCAGGAAAAGTCAATAAAGTTTAATGAATGTCTTAAAAAGCGCAGAAAAACACTTGATGATATAAATAAAAAAGAATTTTATGAGATTGCTGATAAAATAGGACTGCAAATACCTGATGACAAGAACAAAAAATCAAAATCTTGAACAAGCGAATAACAATTCTTTATACAAATAATTCTGCTGTTATGATCAGCTGTAAAAAAAGCTTCAATAGACATACTATTCGTCTGCATAACATGTTTAAGAACGCTCCTGAACATGTTCTTGAGGCAATACTCAAGATATACACACGCCTTACAAGAAAAAGCACACGCACTGCATGTAGAAAAATAATAAGAAATTTCATAACTCAAAATCAGCATAGAATAGTATGCAAACCAAAAACTGGCAGAATCCTGCCGGATCCAGTTGGCAAGGTATTTAATCTTGGAGAAATCTATAACAATCTAAATAGCGAATATTTCAGCGGCAATCTGGATATTCATATCACTTGGTCGCATAAACCCAATAAAAGACTTATGGGAACATGGAAGGATACAGGATCAGAAAAAAATCTTATAAGAATTAATCGTCTTCTTGATGCCAAAAAAGTCCCTTCATACTACATCAACTATCTGGTTTATCACGAAATGCTGCATGAGGTGTTTAAACAAAGGGTTGTCAACGGCAGGGTACAAAGACATCCTAAAGAATTCAGAAAGCTTGAACGGAATTTCCCTTTATATCAAAAAGCGTGTAAATGGCAGAAAGAGCATCTTGATTAATTTGGTATAAATTTGTTCTGTTTTGAAAACCATTTTATCAATAGGAAATCTCTCTTTAACTTTCTCTCTTGCAGATTCTCCAAGTCTTTGCCTTTGCGCAGGATCTCCTAAGAGCTTTAGAATAGCTTCAGCAAGCGCTTCTGAATTTGCAGGTTCCACCAGTACACCATTTATATTACTGTCTATAAGGTCTTTTGATCCTCCTGTATCGGTTGCAATAACAGGTTTTCCGGCTGCCATAGCTTCTAACAGCGCATTCGGCATTCCTTCCCACAAAGAAGGCAGAACAAAAATATCTATGACGGATAATAGTTCCGGAATATCATTTCTAAAACCAATGAATTTTACATTTCTTGATATATTAAGCTTAATTGATAATTCTTTTAATTGGGATGCTAGAGGGCCACTGCCTACAATGATAAACGTAATATTGGGAAATTGCTCAATTGTTTTTTTTGCCGCATAGAGTAAATATTCTATTCCCTTCTGTTCAGATAATCGGGCAACAGTGCCAACAACGAGCGAATGGGCTTTTTTATTTCTGTGCGATGTAACCGCATCAAGGAATGTATCAGGAATTCCATTCTCAACAACTTCAAGTTTATGTTCTGAAATGCCAGCTTTTTCTATTGTGAAGTTTTTAACTTCTTTTGACACGCATATTTCAAGATCTACCATCCGGTTTGTGATTCTATCCATCCATAGATGATACAGTTTCTCCCTCTCACACACACGGATTGATGAAACAACGATCGGGATACCAGCGAGTTTCCCGCAAATTCTTCCTATGATATTTGCATGAAAAAGATAGGAATGAAGAATATCAAAGCGTCCCTGTCTCAGAAAGGAAACAACGTTAGCGAGTTTATATATATGCCATAGTTTCTCAATATGAAAGTATTTTACCTTTATTCCAAGAGCTTCCAGTTTCTTTCCAACTATGCCTTTCCCTTTTAAACAACCAACTTCTGGGATGAACTTGCTTTTGTCAATGCGCTGTGCCAGCTCAAAAAGCATGTTTTCCGCGCCGCCAATGTCAAGGTCTGTGATAAGGTAGAAAATACGTTTTGGAGGAAAGGTCATTTTACAATTATCCCCGCATATCCAACCACCTGAGCAAAATCTCCTGTCGTTTCGCCGCTATTAGTATATTTTATCAGCTCTGCGCGCTTTGCGCCTAGTTTCTTAGATGATGCAAGCATAACGCATACAGGTCCATAGCCGCACATAGAAATATTATGCTTGTGAACTCTATTAAAAAGTTCTACTTCATCCAATGCTAATATAGATTCAATAGCCATATCATCTTTGCGTTTTGCAGTTTCAGATGATTCGTAATGCGTCATATCGGAGCTAGCTATAATAAGCGCTTCTTCTTCAATATCTTCTATTGCGCTCGCAATTGCGTACCCAATCTCCTGATACTGTTTTATATCACCATATGAAACCACAATTGGAACAAATCTAAAACCGGTTTTAAGATATTGAATAATAGGGAGCTGAACCTCTATTGAATGTTCGTAAATCTGCGCTTCTTCGTCCTCTTTTACCAAGTTGGTTTTGTTCAATATTATTTCCGCAAGTTCGCCGTTAATATTGATATTCCCCATAGGTGTGTTCCATACACCATGAGCCATTATAGAAAATCTTGCGCCGGCTCCGGTATGATTAGGTCCTAGGATAATTATATTATCCGGCAGTTCTGCTTTTGCTAGTGTGAGCGCTGCGGTTTCCCCGGAATACATATAACCTGCATGAGGCGAAACAATGCCTAGAGTTTTTTCTTTTGATGATTTCTTACTAACGTATTTCTCTATTTCGCAAGTGAGCTGCTTTTTTGAGGCAGGATAGAATTGCCCGGACACTACAGGATTTCTGAGCACAATAACACTCTATTCCTTTAGCTTTTTGAAAGCTCTAATTGCTGCTCTTACAAAACGGGGATCAAATTGAGTACCTGCGCTCCGCGCTAATTCAGTCAAAGCGTATTCTTTAGTAAACGCCTTTCTATATGGTCTGTCTGACAACATTGCATCATACGCATCCGCAATGCTGAATACTTTAGCAAGTAAAGGAATCTTCTTATCCCGCAGCTTCATTGGATATCCTTTCCCATCATACCGCTCATGATGACTTAGGATAATTGATTTTGCCGGTTTCATAAAATCTATAGTTTCAATTATTGTTACTCCAATACGCGGATGGCTTCTGATAATCTTCCATTCTTCTCTAGTCAGCTTAGCCGGCTTATTTAGTATTCTTAATGGAATCCCTATTTTCCCAATGTCATGTAAAGCGCCAAACCGTTTTATTAATTCTATATTTTCCTTAGATAAATTCACTTCTCTGGCTATAGCTATGGCGTATTTTTTAACCCTATCCGAATGACCGCGCGTATATGGCTCCTTTGCCTCCATAGCTCTGATTAGAGCTGTTATTGTATGAAAGTAACTCTGCTGAAGTTTATCAAAAAGAAGAGCGTTGTTTACAGCTATAGCAGCTTCATAACCTATAGTGCTAAGCATTGTCAGGTCGTTCCTTGTAAAGGCAAGTCCGCCAACCTTTTCTTCAACATTTATTACACCTATTACTTTTGCTCTGATCTTCAGAGGCACACATATAAGCTGTCTTTTTTCTTTCCTGTTCATAATGTCTTTAAATTTGTCAGCTCTGAGCACATTCTTTATAAGAACAGGTTTCCCCTCTTTTGCAACCCATCCGGCAACGCCTTCTCCCATTTTAAACTTAACAGTTTTAATCTTTGTTTTAGTTACGCCCTTTGCAGCTTTTATTCGTAGTTGTTTTGTTCTTTTGTCAACAAGCATAACGGATATTTTTTCTGTTGAAGTTTTTTGGGAGATTAGCCTTATCATAGATGACAATAACTTTTGTATATCCAGCTGAAGAGTAAGCGTTTCCCCTATTTTATGCAAAATTTCCAGCTGCTTTATTTTTTTGTCAAGAGCGATTTTTGTTTCTTCTAACTGCTCCGCGATTTGTTTTGTTTCAGTCGTTAGGGGTTTTTCAACTTTTGCCGTGTCAAGAGCAGTTTTTGTCTTTTCCAACTGCTCTACAATCTGTTTTGTCTTATTTACTACTGCTTTTTGAACTTTTTCCATGGCCGGCATAATACGTAAATTCCAATTTTTTGTCAAATCTCATTTCTTTTTTATGATTTTGTGATACACTTAGAATTAAGGATTGGGCTTTTACTTAATTCTTAATCCCTATAACTTAATACTAAAAAGGAGGTTTTTATTATGGCTCGCAAGATGGTTCCTTATGATGGAAATAGCGCTGTGGCGTATGTGGCGCATGCAACTAATGAAGTAATTGCAATATATCCAATCACTCCTTCTTCCGGAATGGGTGAGATTGCTGACGCAAAATCTGCAAAGGGAGAAAAAAATATCTGGGGAACAGTGCCGGTCGTTGTAGAACTCCAGTCAGAGGGCGGCGCATCCGGGACAGTTCACGGCGCGCTTACTACAGGCGCGCTTACTACAACATTTACAGCATCCCAAGGGCTGCTTCTTATGATTCCGAATATGTATAAGATTGCAGGGGAATTATGTTCAACAGTATTTCATATAGCTGCCCGCTCTATTGCGTGTCAGGCATTATCCATATTTGGAGATCACTCAGACGTTATGACAGCTAGAGCTACGGGTTGGGGAATGCTTGCTTCAGGGAGTGTGCAGGAAGCCATGGATTTTGCCCTGATAGCTCAGGCAGCAACATTGGAAGCCAGAGTTCCTTTTCTGCATTTTTTTGAAGGATTCCGCGTTTCACATGAAATACAGAAGATAGAAGAGATCACTCGTGATGATATGAAGGCAATGATTGATATTAAACTAGTTAGGGCACACAGGCTAAGAGGTCTTTCTCCTGACAGACCACAGCTTCGTGGAACTTCTCAGAATCCGGATGTGTTCTTTCAGGGACGCGAGAGTGTTAATAAATATTATAACGAGTGTCCTGCAATTGTTCAAAAGGCAATGGATAAGTTCGCCCAGATAGTAGGACGACAGTATAAGCTATTTGATTATATTGGAGCTCCTGATGCTGAAAATGTGATTGTAATAATGGGCTCCGGCGGAGAGACAGTTCATGAAACTGTTGGATACTTGAATGCTAAAGGCGAAAAAATAGGCGTTATAAAGGTCAGACTTTATCGTCCGTTTGACGTGCCGGCATTTGCGTCTGTTCTGCCAAACACAGTAAAAAGAATAGCTGTTTTTGACAGGACAAAAGAACCAGGAAGCCTTGGAGAACCTTTATATGAGGATATACGTACAGCGATTGGCGAGGCAATGGAGCAAAAACTGATTAAATTAAGTAAGTATCCATTGATAATCGGCGGTCGCTATGGGCTCGGTTCTAGTGAGTTTAACTCTGCGATGGTTAAAAGCGTCTTTGATAATTTAGCCGGGAATAATCCGAAAAATCACTTTACTATTGGCATTAAAGACGATATCACTCATACAAGCCTGGAGTATGACCCGTCATTCAACTCTGAGGAGGATGTGTACAGAGCTATGTTTTATGGTCTTGGTTCTGATGGAACAGTTGGAGCGAACAAAAACTCCATTAAGATCATAGGAGAAAAAACGGATAATTATACTCAGGGATATTTTGTGTATGATTCTAAAAAGGCTGGTGCTGTTACAGTCTCTCATCTCCGATTCGGCAAAAAAACTATAAGAAGTCCCTACCTGATTTCCAAAGCAAATTTTCTTGCATGTCATAATTCCACATTTCTGAAAAAATACGACATGCTTAGACATATAATTGATGAAGGGATTTTTCTTTTAACATCAGGGTATGATAAAAATACCGTATGGGAAAACTTGCCCGGGAAAGTGCAAAAACAAATCATAGATAAAAAGCTTAAATTCTATGTTATAGATGCAGTTAAGATTGCCTCAGAACTTGGGTTAGACACACGTATTAATACAATAATGCAGACTGCATTCTTCCTGATTTCAGATATACTTCCTAAAGAAACGGCTATTTCTGCAATTAAGGAATCTATAAAAAAGACATACGGGAATAAAGGAGAGAAGGTTGTTGATATGAACATTCAGGCTGTGGATGCCACTGCCGCTAATATTCAGGGAGTAGAGGTTCCTCACTCTTTCACAGGACAGGTGGATGAGAAGCCTACTGTGGCTGATAATGCGCCTAATTTTGTTAAAGAGGTTACAGCAAAGATAATAAGACGGGAAGGAGAAAGTATAAAGGTTTCTCAAATGCCGCCGGATGGAACATGGCCTACAGGAACAACTCAATATGAAAAACGCAACGTTGCTATTAACATTCCAATGTGGAATCCGGAAACATGTATCCAGTGCGGAAGATGCTCATTAGTTTGTCCGCATGCTGCGATCAGACCGAAGATATATAAGAAAGAACTCCTTAAAAACGCGCCGGACACATTTAAACATACCGGGCCAAAACCTTCAAAAGATATGGATGATTATCAATATACACTTCAGGTAGCTCCGGAGGATTGTACTGGATGCGGCACTTGCGTTGAGAATTGCCCCATGAAAAATAAAGAGGCGATTAAAATGTCGCTGCAATCTCCAATAAGAGAAGAAGAAGCAAAAAACTATGAGTTCTTTCTCAACTTGCCAGATACAGCCCCTGAGCTTTATAATAGGAACACAGTTAAAGGCAGCCAGTTTATAAAACCCATGTTTGAATATTCAGGAGCATGCGCGGGATGTGGGGAAACCGCATATGTTAAGCTGCTTACTCAGCTCTTTGGTGACCGGGCAATCATAGCAAATGCTACAGGATGTTCCTCAATCTACGGAGGAAATCTTCCTACAACGCCATATTGCAAGCGTTCGGACGGGCGCGGCCCGGCATGGAATAACTCGCTCTTTGAAGATACTGCTGAAATTGCATTTGGCATGAGGCTGACTGTTGATAAATTCAGGGAATATGCGTGTGAACTTGCAGATAAAATTGCAAATAACAAATCCTGTTCAAAAGACTTGAAAAGTCTTCTTTCTCAAATAAAAGATGTTGACCAGTCAACACAGGCAGATATAGAAAAACAACGAGAACAAGTTGTGAAGTTAAATAATTTATTAAAAACCTGCGATTGCGAAGATTGTAGGGAACTTCTTACAGTTTCAGATTATATGGTTAAAAAATCCGTATGGGGACTTGGAGGAGACGGCTGGGCGTATGATATAGGATATGGCGGGCTTGACCATGTCCTGGCTTCAGGAAAAAATGTCAACATACTTGTACTGGATACTGAGGTATATTCAAACACAGGAGGACAGTCTTCAAAAGCGACTCCTCTTGGCGCTGTCGCTAAGTTTGCAGCAGCGGGAAAACCAGTTCCCAAGAAAGACCTTGGACTTATGTTTATGAGCTACGGATATATCTATGTTGCAAAAGTTGCAGTAGGCGCTGATCCAAACCAGTTGATTAAAGCATTTGTAGAAGCGGAAGCTTATAACGGACCTTCAATAATTATTGCATACTCTCACTGTATAGCCCATGGTATAGATATGACACGCGGACTTTATGAGCAGAAGAATGCAGTAGCGAGCGGCTACTGGCCCCTTTACAGATACAATCCGCAGCTCACTGACCAAGGGGAAAACCCACTTATGCTTGACAGTAAAGAGCCCCAGATTCCATTTTCGGATTATGCCTATAATGAAAACAGGTACAGAGTCCTGAAGAAGATAGATCCGAAACGCGCAGACAAACTGATGAAGTTCGCTCAGCAAAACGTTACGCAAAAATTCAAGCTCTACAAACAGCTCGCAGAATTGGATTATAAAAGGAATTAATATGATATTAACAAATGTAATGAAAGCAAAGATTCACAAAGCCACAATTACAAAAAAGGTGCTTGGTTATAATGGCAGCATCGGTATAGACAAAGCGCTTCTTAGAGCAAGTGGAATGGTACCTGGTGAAAGGGTACAGGTTCTGAATTTTCAAAATGGCGCCAGACTTGAGACATACATTATAGAAGAGGAAGAAAACTCAGGCATAATTGCGCTTTATGGTCCTGCAGCAAGACGCGGAGAAATTGGCAATGAATTATGTATTATTTCTTATGTTCTAATCACTAGTGACGAGATCCCCAATTTCAAAAGCAAGGTTGTATTTGTGGATAAGAACAATAAGATCGCTAAAATTTAACCTTAAAATAGATACCAAAGGAGACACTTAAATGATTTCTAGATATTCCCTGCCTGATATGAAAAGAATCTGGAGCGATGAGAACAAGTTTAATACATGGCTCAAGATTGAACTGCTTGCATGTGAGGCTCTGTGTGAGCTTGGCGATATACCGGAAAAATCTTTGAAAAATATAAAAGATAAAAGTAAGTTTGACATAAAGAGGATTCAGCAGATAGAAAAAGTAGTAAAACATGATGTGATTGCTTTTCTTACATCTATATCTGAAAAAGTAGGTAGGGATGCGCGTTTCATTCATATGGGGCTTACATCTTCTGATATATTGGATACTGCTCTTTCTTATAATATGACTCAAGCTGCAGATTTGCTTTTGAAGGATTTGCAAAATCTAAGAACTGTACTTAAGAATATGGCTAAAAAACACAAGAATACTATCATGATCGGCAGATCCCATGGTGTACATGCAGAGCCAATGACGTTTGGCTTGAAGATGCTTCTCTGGTTTGATGAGATTAATAGGCATATACACAGACTTGAACACGCAAAAAGCACAATAAAATACGGAAAAATCTCGGGCGCAGTAGGAACTTACGCTAATATAGATCCATATGTGGAGCAATACGTATGCAAAAAACTTGGACTTTTCCCATCTCCATTATCAACGCAGGTATTACAAAGAGACAGACATGCAGAGTTCATGACAACATTAGGTTTGATTGCAAGTTCCCTGGAGAAATTCGCTACTGAGATAAGAGCATTGCAGCGCACTGAGATTAACGAAGCGCAAGAATTCTTTACAAAAGGGCAGAAGGGCTCCTCTGCTATGCCTCATAAGAAGAACCCTATTATTTGTGAACGTATATGCGGATTAGCAAGGCTAGTCAGGGCTAATTCCATACCTGCAATGGAAAATATCTCTTTATGGCATGAAAGGGATATTTCACACTCATCTGTGGAAAGAATAATTATTCCTGACAGCACAATTGTTCTGGACTATATGTTAAGTAAATTTACTGACATAATGAAAAATCTTGTAGTAAATAGCAAAAACATGAAAAAGAACATAGACAAGACCAGGGGAAATATCTTCTCTCAAACAGTATTATTGAAACTAATAAAGAAAGGTTTAAGCAGAGAGGATGCGTACAAAATAGTACAGACTAACGCAACTAAAGCAGACAGGGAACACAAAGGACTTAAAGAAGTAGTGTTAAAAGATAGAAAAATACAAAAGATACTCTCTAAAGGGGAAATAGAAGAAAGCTTCAATGTTAAGATACACCTAAAAAACATTAAGGAAATTTACAAGAGATTCGGTATGTAATACATAGGGGCATAAAATATTATGCCCCTACATTTAATTTCATGTATTATTTCGCTTTTTCTGCAGGTACTTCACGCACATGCATTAGCATATCACTGCCGCATTTAGGACATTTAGGCATTTCCATCGCCATCTTATCGTCCATACTACGAATTCTTCGCTCAAAAATATGCTTGCACTTTTCACACTGATACTTTATCACTCGAACAGCCTTCTTCTCCCCACACTCAGGACATTTAATAGGAGGAGTCTGATATTCTGCCCTAAAGCGGGCATCACAGTTTTCACACACATAATTTACTATTGAGCGAGGATACTTTTTTGGCATAAGTGTTTTTATCATAAACCCCACACAAACTACAATAATCAGGATAAGCCCTATAATTGCCAGTGGATTCTGCTTTTTTTGTTCAACCATATTATCATCACCTCCTCTTTTACATATTTTCAGACAGCTTAGCTACCCATATATCAAAGTTTCCGCTTCTATCTGATTGAAAGGCAATTTTGCTTCCATCAGAAGAAAAGCATGGATACAATTCGCTATATGTATCATCCGTAATCTGAACGGGGTTAGTCCCATCACTATTCATAATCCAAAGATCATAGTTCCCGCTTCTATTAGATATAAAAGCTATCTTATTTGTTTTTAATGAAACACTTGGGAAGCTGTTCCACGCAGTGTTTGTTAAATATATGCGGTCTTCTTTATCAATGTTTATTGAGCACAGGTCATTATCACTGGAAAAAAGCAACTTTTTAGCATTATCCATCCAGCACGGATAATCATGATATCCTTTTGTAGTAATATATTCAGGCTTGTCGTTTGACGTATTCATTACCCATAGGTTATTCTGAGAAACAAACACAATTTGTCCGTTAACCGGCGAACATGAGGGGTTATATCCATGTACTCCTTTGCCTAATTGCCTAAGATTAGTTCCGTTGCTGTTAACTATACACAGTTTGGGCTCTGCATTATCATTCAATTTTGCGGAGCTAAAGATTATTGATTTACCATCAGCGCTCCAAGTTGGACGATTATCCAGTGTCGCTGTGCTGGTTATACGTTTTGGTTCTTCCTCTCCTTCAGAATCTACAATCCATATATTCTGCGTATCATCCTGGTAGGATACATAAGCTATTTTAGTGCCATCCGGGGAAAAAGCAGGAGCAGAATCATATTCATAGGCTTTTGTAACCCTTATAAATTCTATCTCAATCTTTGTCTCTTCTTTTTTCTCTTCCTGCCTTTTTTTTGTAGCTCTTCTCAATTCTTCTATTTTCTTACTTGTATCTACAGTTTTTATATCACTTTTCTTGCATCCAAATACAGACAGGCAAATTATTAATACTACAGAAAAAGCCATGCATTTTTTCACACTAATTCCCCATTCAGTTTCTATATTTATTCTACGGCACAAGACTAGCTCTGTCAAAGGTTTTTTATCTCATCCATAAATCGTGTGGCTAAGGCTACATCATCTATAACGACTATATTTTCCCAATTCAGTTTATGAGCGCTGAATGTCGGATTAAAGGAACCTGTAATTATTATTCTTTTATCTATTATGAAAACCTTATGATGCATCTGGTGAGAATAATTCCTGTCCCATTTCACATCAATGCCTACATGACGGAAAAAGCTGAACATGTTCCAGAAACTATCCATGCCTTTTTCCATCACTCCAGTTATTTTTATGCCTTTGTTGTGCTTAGATATAATAACTTTTGCTATGTCTTTATCTGTAAAAATGAAACTTGCAAAACAGATACTTTTCTCAGCGCTATTTAAGAGCTGAATTATCCTCTGTTTGCAATTATCTTTTTTTGAGAAAAAGACTGCTATTTCATTCTCTGCAGTCTGTCGTCTGTAATCTTTATAATTCTCAGAACCGGAAATCCTGCGAAATTCATTTATAAAATCTTTTGCCAATATTTCTGAATTTATAACGACTGCATTATTGTTATTGTAATATGTGCCGTTATAAGTAGGGTTATAAGACCCTGTCCATATAACTTTATTATCAAATACACAAAACTTATTATGCATAAGACCTCTGGGTTGTCTTGTAACATTTATGCTAATATGCTTTCTTAACAACGCATATTGAGATCTGCGACTATTTATTCTTCCATTATCCATTACCAAGTGCACCTTTACTCCTCTGTTTTTCGCATCTATCAAGGCAGAGGCAACTTTAAAGAGCCTCAGGCTGTAGAATGCGCCATAGATATTTTTCTCAGATAGATTTATCAATTTTATTAATTGTTCACTCAGATTATTCTTTGGGCCAAAATATACGGAAATTAAATCATAATCTTTAAGCAAAAGGTCATTGACCTGACTTTCAGCCCTATTAGCCGTAACATGCTTATGACATGGTATAAGGCTTAAAAACACACCTATTAAGATTATTAGCCGGATTCTTTTGAACATAGTATCTTAATCCTATTATTCTTTATTTTTATTGAAATTGTTCCGTCTGTCTCTGTGTAATAAATGTCTTTATCACGGATATGTTTTACAGCAGAAAGCTTGTGTTGATAAATAAGGATTTTTCTATCGTTAATGCTGATTATGTGTGCACAATCGGGGGTGATTAAGAGCTTCACATTGCTTGGCGCAATGTGAAGCTCAAGATTGTTATTGCAGACTTTAGAACTAATTTTCGAATATTTGAAAACAGGTTCTTCATGTTTGATATTTCTGTATGTAAGTCCGGTATGTTCAATGAATTTGCGGAAGTTCTTGTATGTAAACGAGTTTTTGGACTGCGCAGTATCCAGAACTTGTTTAATATTGAAATTCTTTGATAGATCAACAACTGTGCCCAGATGATCGTCGCTTACTCTATTCAGGAACAGATAATCAATTTTCGAGATATGTTTTGTCCATAGAAGCGGCTGAATTACTTTTTCAACATTATTAAATTTATTGCTGTCACTGGTTATAAGCACGATTTTATTTCGAGTTCTCCCGCAGGGGAATTTTATAAGCACTATATCTCCGTCCGAAGAATGTGGAAAAACAATCTCAATAGAATTGCTCTTTATTCTTGGAGATAAAAATAGAATTACCAAAATAAGTGTGAGGATATATAATAGCTTCCTGTTTTTTATGCCGTTATAAAGCGCATATAAGGCAAATGCGATTAATGTGTAATATCCAATGACATCTGCAATATATGGCTTTTGCACCTCAAGATACATGAAGTTTATTGATGAGAAAAATTCTATTAATCTTAATAATATTGTCAGTAGAATCCAATTTGGCATACTGAAGATATAGGCAAGTTTAATCCATAATATTCCGAACATGGATGCGAGCAATCCAAGCGCTAATATGCAGGCAACAATTGGAAGCACTATAATATTGGTAAAAACGCTCCACAACGATAAATAATTAAAGTGATATGCGACTATTGGCATAACGCTTATCTGGGCTGCCAAAGACACTGAAAATGCAGCTGACAAAAAATACGGTCTTAATTTAATTCTCTCAATCAGTATAGGAGCAAGGCAAATAATTCCTAATGTAGCTATGAAAGAAAGCTGAAAACCAGCATTAAACAAGCTGTATGGATTGATAAATAAAAGCGCAAGACATGCTAACGACATGCTGATATAAAGATTCTGTTCTCTATCAATTATAATAGCCGTTAATACTGCTAAAGCCATTATAGTTGTGCGGAATATAGGATCCCGCATACCCGTAACCATACAATACAATATAACCAATAATATCAAGATAAGCGCAGCGACCTTTTTTGGAATTCTGCATAACTTTAGAAATCCCCAGAACATAAGAAGAATCAGACCAACATGAAGACCTGACACTGCAAGAATATGTACTATGCCGCTCTTTCTGAACATATCAAAGATCTGTTGTGGTATATCCTCCCGCATGCCCAGTAGAATCCCGTTCAGCATCGCAGCCTGAGGATCCGGTAAACTTCGTTTATTGATCATTTTTATAACGTTCTTTAAAGCAAGCGCCTTGCCAATAATAAAATTTCCCTCATTCATGGCGACTATTTTTATATTCTCTGCATCTTTTATCTTCATTACTCCATATACATGATGCCGTTCCAGATACTTTTTATAGTTAAATGTTCCTATATTCCCTGACCAGTAGGGCTGAGAAAGTTTTCCAAACACCTGAACTTTATCACCGTATTTAAAATTAAGATTGCAAGAGCTTACTTTAACAAAGATCAATCCATTAGGTGTTTGCAGCCCTTCAATTTGCTCAGGAGATATAACAAAATTCGTATAGAATCTTCTCCTTACAGGGTCTTTTATTATTATGCCTTTAATTTGAATGTCGGCATTGGAATATGTCTGGATGTTTGGTTGATGAAAAGAAGAGTAGATTTCAGTATACGTCATACCAATTGGGATCGTTAAGCAGTAAAGAAAGATTATGCCTCCGAATGCTTTCGGAGAAGTCCTTTTCTTTCTAAAGCAAATTATTTCTCCTGAAAGAAGAACAAGGCTGCATATTGCTTTATACAATAGAGGGATATGTAAATACGTCTCAAGCAATATACCTGCAATGAATAGAAGAGTGATGTATATAAGAGGACTAGTTTTGCCTTTCACAAAGAACTTTATAATAAATCAGAGTCTCTTTAGCAAGAATAAACCATTACCTTTTCCCATATTTAGCTCCTTTATCAGCAGCCATGGGAATTGAATACGATTCCTCTTCCGAAAGAATAATCCTACAGACTTGCAGAATCCTCCTAATATCTTCGGTTTTTTGTTTTCGCAAGGTATTCTCAATATCTATAATTAGTTTCTCTTTTTCTTCAATTGAGTATTTTCGTGAAATAAAAGAGAAAAACTTCTCTTCCTTAACGCCAAGGGCTGTTGCAAGTTTCTCTATCGTATCCAACGAGGCTCCCTGCTTGCCTCTTTCCATTATTCCGATGTAAGTGGGATGCAATCCTGCTTTTTCTGCCAGCCATTCCTGTGTCAGCCCCTTGGACAGTCTTAAACTTCTTAATCTCCGTCCAAATAATTTTCTTAAATTTCCCATATATCTCCTTCTTTTTTATTATAGTTATAATATAGTTATAAAATCCCACATTTAAACAGACTAAAATTTATTTTCTTTGACAAGTATGACTATAATCTGTATTCTGTAATTAAGATTGAATTTAAAAAAGGAGGTTGTATGTCTTGGGTTTTAAAAAAATTTGGCAGAAATGTGGCGCACTATCGTAAAGAGAAGAAGCTTTCTCAGGAAAAACTTGCAGAATTAGCCAATCTTCACCGTACCTACATTGGACAAATTGAAAGCGGCAAACGAAATGTTGGCATAGAAAATATAGCCAAGCTCGCCAAGGCTCTTGGCGTTTCAGTGAAGATTTTAGTCAAGTAAGTTGGCAGAATATGCTCTTTTGAGAAAAAACAGTAATCCACTTTTACTGGTATTATTTTGCTAAATCAATAAAAATTTGGTATATTTTAGTTGGTTTTTTATTGGATTACATTTAAAATTATAAATTAGGAGAAATATTTATGGATACAAATGACCTTAAAATAGGAGATGTTCTTCTCTTTTCCCCGGAGAAGGGAAGCTTTATCTCATGAGCGATCACATTTTTAACCGATGCACCTGTAAGTCATGCAGCCATGTTTTACAATGAAGAGAATCAATTGATCATTGAAGAAACACCACCTCAGGTTAAAGTAAATGGTGCTGTTGAACGTTTTAAAGGCAGAGAAATTTACATACGTCGCCTAAACGTTAAAGAAGAATTGCCTCTATCTCCTGTAATTGAAGTGTCAACAAATTATTTAAATGATGCAGAACCATATGATAGTAGTGGGCTGTATATGGTTGGTTTATTGTTGATTTACAGAAAATTCACGCCAAATACTTTAGTTCAAAAGGTGATGGTGAAAATTTTGAAAAAGCTCACTAAATCTATTGTTAAATATATACATGAGTATCAGAATCCAGGGAAATCACCAATGGTATGTTCTCAATTCGTGGCACAGTGTTACGATGCTGCTGGTGATAAATACAAATTACAAATTAAAAATGGTATTTTGCAGAAAATGTCGGCTATGCAAGATAACAGCAGCAATGTATTGGATCAGGTAATGGAAATTGTGGAAAGCGGCAAAAGAGCAAATTTACAGACGTTACTTGCCCCAACTTTCAAAATCAAGGACGAGTCGTTTTCCTCTGGTGAAGAACTATGCAGAGAATTGAAAGAAGCTTTTGATTTAACGGCAAAGGAAATTACCACAGGCATCACAGATGAACTAATTGAAGCTATCTCTCAATTTGCTCACGCTCATTTACAAGGTATCATCCAAGACGATGTCACTAAGGTTTTTCAAAATCTTAAAGATAATGAAAATATGTTTGTGTTTCCAGGAGATTTACTGAATCATTGTAACAATCTTAAGGATGTTGGGACGATTAAGTGATATATAAAACATAACAAATCACTCCAGCGGACAGCGTATCGCTATCGTTGAATTTTAGTCTTTTGGATGAATCTTGAATGACTTCTCTTTGATCTCTGAAGATCCAGTAAAAATTATTATTGACAGGAGATAATAACCCTGCTAAAATTCACATTAGTTGAATAATAACCCTGCTAAAATTAAATTTATGTACATAAAAAGAGAGTTAGAAACTAAAATTAGGAAGTATCTTGCTAAACCGGAGATACTTGCAATCATTGGCGCAAGGCAGAGTGGTAAAACAACGCTCTTGAAAGAAATTTTTAAATCATTGAAAGATGCGGTTTATGTTGATTTTGAAGATAGGGATATTCTTGAGTTATTCAGCAATGATATTAAGTCTTTCTATAATCTATATGCCATGGATGCAAAGTACCTGTTTATTGACGAGTTTCAATATGCTAAAGAAGGGGGACAAAAATTAAAATATCTCTATGATACTCACAAGACAAAAATTATTATTTCAGGGTCCTCTGTTTTGGATTTGACACACCAGGCAGTGAGGTATTTGGTCGGGCGCATATTCATATTTAATCTTTATCCTTTTAATTTTAGAGAGTATCTCCGTTACTGCAATCCCACACTTTGTAAAAATATATATTGGAATATCAAAAATGGAATAGATGAATATCTCTACGAGGAAATGAAGTCTCCTCCTAATGTATCTGGGGACGTAATAAAAGAGATTAATAGATACTATTACGAGTATGCTGTTTTTGGGGGATACCCGCGAGTAGTATTGGCAGAAAATAGCGATGAGAAGATGATGATATTGAAAAATATTTATAATACCTATTTTCTGCGAGAGATTAGAGACATCCTGCAATTGAGCACAGAAGCAGAACTGCAAAAACTCATAAAAACGCTTTCCATGCAGGTAGGTTCTTTGGTGGCATATAACGAGTTATGTCAGATTAGCTCCCTCAATTATAGCAATCTCATGAAACATTTGAACATTCTGGAGAAGACCTTTGTAATTAAGAGGGTGTTGCCTTTTTATACCAACAAAAGAATTGAGATAGCTAAGTCTCCAAAGGTATATTTCATAGATAATGGGTTTCGCAATGTTGCTGTGGGTAATTTTCAGAGATTTGAGGAAAGAAGCGACATAGGAAATCTTAATGAAAATTTTGTAGCAGGACAGTTATTGAAGGAGGAACGCAATATCAACTATTGGCGTACAAAGTCTCATGCTGAGGTTGATTTTGTGCTGGAAGAGAAGGGAAGAAAGATGGCTATAGAGGTAAAATCCACATTACATTCTAATAAAGCAGGCAGAGCATTGCTGAGTTTAAAAGAAAAGTATTCTCTGCATAGGACAGTCGTCGTTTCTGAAAATCATTTCTCTTTTGATAAAGAACGCGATATTCTTTTTATGCCTATATTTTTTGTTTAAGAATCCATTACACGGAGGGATTAAAAATGGCTTTATTTTTTTCAAAAACCAATAAGCTTCTGGAAATGCTTGAAGGATATTTGGGAAAGGTTACTGAATGTATGGAACAGGCACAAAAGACTTTATTGCTCTATCTTGATAAAGGCTGTTGTGAGGAATTTGACGGGCTTGTAACTAAAACTCACATAGCTGAATCATGCAGTGATGATCTGAGAAGAGAGATTGAGATTATTCTATATGAAAAGGCATTAATGCCAGAATCAAGAGGAGATATTCTCGGGTTGCTGGAGACTGTTGACAGGATTCCAAACAAGGCGGAATCCGTGGCGTTCCAAATGCAAACAGAGGCGCTGAAAATCCCTGATGAATTTAAATCGGATCTGCGTAAGATAATCAATATAAATTTAAATATCTTTGAGGACATTAAACGGGCAATTAGGGCTGTATTTAAGAATATTAAAGATGTAAGACACATTACAAATGAGATAGATAAGAAAGAGAGTAATTCTGATTCTATGGAAAGGGATTTAATTAAAAAATTGTTCCGTTCAGATATTGACACTGGAGAGAAAATTCTCCTGAAAGAATTAATAATTGAGATTGGAAGTATATCAGACAGAGCTGAGGACACTGCGGATCGACTGAATATAATGGCGGTAAAGAGGCTGATTTAATGTTTCTTAGTCTTAGTTATTTAAAATTACTTGGTGGTATTTACCTCGGCTGGTCATTAGGCGCAAATGATGCTGCAAATATCTTTGGAACTGCAGTTTCTTCAGGCATGGTCAAATTCCGAACAGCAGCGGTTTTTCTTACTGTGTTTGTAATACTCGGAGCAATAATCGGCGGAATGCCAGGAATGAAAACACTTGGAGGACTTACAAGCCAAAACATAGACACAGCCTTTGTTATTTCTATTGCGGCAGCTATTGCGGTAACTTTATTAACAATATTAAAACTCCCTGTTTCTACGTCTCAGGCAGTTGTAGGAGCTATACTCGGTATTGGAATCTTACAGAAGCAGGTTAATTTTGCTGGATTGCAGAAGATTGTAATCTGCTGGATATGCACACCTATTGGCGCCGCTGTTATAGCAATTCTACTCTACATGTTTTTGACTTACATGCTTAGAAAAATAGATATACATTTTCTTAATTTTGATAGAATTGTGCGAATTATGCTTATACTGTCCGGGGCTTATGGAGCCTATGCTTTGGGAGCAAATAATGTTGCGAATGTAACGGGCGTTTACTATCAAGCTGGCATACTTACGCCATTTTCGGCCGCATTAATAGGAAGCATTAGTATAGCGCTTGGCGCAGTTACATTTAGCAAAAATGTTATGACGACAGTGGGAAAAAGCATTATTCCTTTAAATGCATTCTGCGCTCTGGTTGTAGTGCTTTCAGGAGCTATAACAGTTGATGTATTTGCGCATATTGGAGTTCCTGTTTCTACATCTCAAGCTGTGATAGGAGCGGTCCTTGGAGTTGGAGTTGTAAGAAATGTTAAGGCAGTTAACTTTAAAGTGCTTTACAGGATTTTCTCAGGATGGTTAGTCACTCCTGTTATTAGCTGTGCTCTTTCTTATATGTTGTATAGGATATTTTATATGTAATTTCCACAGTTATGTAAAAATTATATGGATTTTTTTTACAATATTTGCTAAAATTCTCGCATACAATATGTGGTATGATACAGAAAGTTAATGTATAAGTTTTTCTATTCTCTCAAAGATTTTTTCTGTAGAATTGATATGAAGCTTGCCAAGTTTCCTGCTGCTCAAAGCCATTTGCTCCAGCTTGTGTTCGTTTTTAATTAAATCCAGTATTTTTTCGCTTAGTGTTGCTGCACAGAGGTTTTTTTCTTCTATGATTATTCCTGCTCCATTGTCAGAGAGAAGTTTGCCATTGTAAAACTGATGATTAGCTGCAGCATGAGGATAGGGGATTAGGATGGCAGGAATACCAAATAAACTGATTTCAGTAATTGTCATGGCTCCTGCCCTTGATATTACAAAATCGGAATTTGCATAAATATCAGCGATATGTTCCGTAAAAGGCATTACTTTTATATCTAAATTAGCTTTTTTATATTTGTCCAGAATTGATTGATAATCTTTTTCTCCTGTAATATGTATTATGTGCCAGTCTTTGAAATTTTCTCTTATATTGATAAATGTATCCAAAGAAACAATATTGATCTGATGCGATCCCTGACTGCCTCCAAAGACAAAGATTGTTTTCTTTTTTTTTGAAGCAGGATTATGCTTTTTATCAGCTGCTCTTAAAATGTCATCTCTTATAGGATTGCCAACTGTTACAATCCTGCTCCTGCATGGCAGATATTCTTTTGTCTCATCAAATGCAACATCAACTTCTGCAGCTATATTTGCCAATAATTTATTTGTAGAACCTGGCACAACATTCTGTTCATGAATTAAAGTAGGAATTCTTATCAGGTATGCGGCTATAATAGGTGAAACGCTCAGGTAACTGCCCATGCCTACAACTATATCCGGCTTAAATTTTAATATAAGAATAAAGGATTGGATCAAGCCCAAGAAAGCTTCAAACAAGCATGGGATAATATTGAACAGTTTGTTCCTGTTCCATCCTCTGCCAAAAATCGCGGCTGTTTGAAAACCTGTTTTCGTAATTTTATGTGGAGAACAGTGTCTTGAAATCAAAAATAATATGTCAGGGTTTTTAACCCTTTTTGTATAATTTGCGATCGCCAATGCAGGATACAGATGTCCGCCTGTTGTTCCTGCGGCAAATATGATCTTTGTGCGCTTCATCGTTCCCATTCCCTGCTGACATTAAGCAATAAGCCGATAGCAGTCATATTAACAATTAAGGAAGAGCCGCCAAAACTGATAAATGGAAGAGTGGTTCCCTTTGTCGGAAGAAGTCCTGTGACAACACCAATGTTTATTACAACCTGATATGCAATCATTATAGTAATGCCAATTGCCAATAGGTGTCCATATAAGTCAGGTGCGTGATATGCTATTATAATGCCTCTCCATATTATGTATGCAAATAACATAATTATTATGAAAGTTCCTATAAAGCCAAGTTCTTCGCCAATTATTGAAAATATAAAATCCGTATGCGCCTCGGGCAGATAGAATAATTTCTGAATTCCTTTGCCGAGTCCTTTTCCCCACCAGCCGCCTGATCCTAATGCGTAAAAGGATTGGATGATTTGATATCCTTTTCCCAGAGGATCCTCCCATGGATTAAGAAAAACCATTATCCTTTTCATGCGGTAAGGAAAGGTGCGAATTGCAATATAGACAGCAGGTAAGGATGAGAGGAAAAAGACTGCTAGGTGCTTTATATTAGCTCCTGATATGAACATCATTGTCAGAACAATTCCTGCAATAAGCACACATGACCCAAGATCGTTTTTTATTATTAGAGCTAATACTAAACCCAATACCAGCATTTGAGGTAGAAAACCTTTTATAAATTCTTTAATATTGTGCTGTTTTCTGGTTAAGAAGTTGGCTGCATACATAATCATAACAAGTTTTGCGAGCTCTGAAGGCTGCATGCTGAACGAACCGATTCTGATCCATCTTCTTGCTCCTCCCGCAGCTCTGCCAATATGAGGAAAATGTACCAGGATTAATAGAATAATTGTTATAATCAGAAAAGGTTTTCCAAGTTTTTTAAGCATCTCATAGCGGATATTCATACTTGCAAACATAAATATAAGCCCTATAAAAGCCAGGATTAAATGGCGGACAAGGAAATGAAATGGATTATTGAATTTCAATATAGAAACCATAGCTGCTGTATTGAACACCATTATTATTCCAATACTAATTAAGATAAAGACAACAGATAGCAGCGCAATATTCTGTTTATGCATGCTCTATTCTTGATTTTAGTGTATTAACGGCGTTTTTAAAGAGATTGCCTCGTTCTATGTAATTTTGAAACATGTCAAAACTGCTGCATGCAGGAGAAAGCAGGATCGTATCATTTGGGTTAGCTAATGAAAATGCTTCTTCCACTGCGTCATCCATTGAATAAACGTATGTTATGGGAACCAGTTCGCCAATATCCTTTTTTATTATATCTTTAGATTCCCCCATTAGAATAAGATGTCTGACCTTATTTCTAATAACCTGTTCCAAATAGGCGTAGCTGCTTCCTTTATGTTTTCCTCCCATAATAAGAATAATTGGAGACTGTGTATTTTTAATTGCTGCTTTGGCAGCATCAACATTTGTAGCCTTGGAATCATTAATAAATGTAACATTATTTATTTTATTGACGAATTCTGTTTTATGAGGCAGTCCAATAAACTTGGCTAAACTGGTTTTTATTATTACAGGATTAATTTTGAATATAGATGCTGCACATATAGCTGCAAGCATATTTTCCAGATTGTGCGCGCTTTTTATCCGCAATTCATTAATTCCGCATACCTCCTTATCCTTTGCATCAGACCCTATGAATATTTTCCCATTTTTAATAAAAGCGTTACATGTTTGAATTTTTCTGCTAAAAAAGGACACATGCGCTTTTGTTGTATTCTCAAATTTAGACACTATAGGATCATCGTAGTTTAGAATAGTGAAATTCTTAGCAGTTTGATTTTTAAAGATTAATGACTTTGCACGTGTATAATTTGCCATGTTTTTATATCTATCAAGATGATCAGGTGTAATATTTAAAACCAAAGAAATAAATGGACGGAATTTGTGAATGGTTTCCAGTTGAAAGCTGCTGATTTCAGCAACAATGATATCGGATTCTGATAAGGATTCAACTTTTTCAGACAGAGCAGTTCCTATATTCCCAGCGACAATAGCATTGTAGCCCGCTTCTTTAAGCATATTCTTAATAAGGATAGTTGTTGTTGTCTTTCCGTTTGTACCTGTTATGGCAATGATTTTCGCAAGAGAGAACCACGATGCAAACTCTATTTCGCTTACTACCTTAATATTTTCTTCCTTTGCCTTGCGAAGAATGGGAATATCAGGAGGAATGCCGGGACTTAGTATTATAAGATGCTTATTTTTGTAAACATTATCTGAATGCCTGCCTATCTCCACTTCAATACCTATGCTGGTAAGAGTATCTTTGTTTTTTTTGGTAGCGTCATTATAAGAACTGTCACTTACGAAGACGTTTGCGCCCATTTTCCTAGCCAGTTTTGCAGCAGCAAAACCGCTTTTCCCGAGACCAAGAACAGTGATGGATTTATTTTTTATATCCACAAAGTTTTTTCTACTTCAGCGCATTCTTAATTCGCTGCATGGCTTCTTGAAGCCGTTTGTCAGAGACCGTTAGGGAAATTCTTATGTAGCCTTCGCCGTGCTTTCCATAAGAGGAGCCTGCAGCAACAACAACTGAAGCCTTCTCAAAAAGCATTGTGGCAAAATCAATTGAACTTTCTCCATTCAGCGTAGGTATCCATAAATAAAACGTTCCGTTAGGAGGAGTGTAAATCCAGCCTATTGAATTCAAAGTGTCAACAACAAATCTCCGTCTTTTTTCGTAGATATCCAGCATTTTATCTATGTTTTGTGTTTCGCTTTCCAATGCCTTTATTCCTGCGTATTGAATAGCATTAAAAATACCTGAATCCACATTCTCTTTAACCTTTGATATTGCTGCTATTATATCCGGATTGCCCATAGCCATACCTATGCGCCAGCCTGTCATATTGTACGGCTTTGATAGAGAGTTAAGCTCTATTCCGACATCCTTGGCGCCTTCAACAGAAAGAAAACTGAGTCTTTTCTGTTTATTAAACACGATCTCGCTGTATGGATTATCGTGGCATACTGCAATGTCATAGGTCTTTGCAAACTCAACTAGTTCTGAAAAGAATTTTTTTGTAGCAACTGCTCCTGTAGGATTATTTGGGTAGTTAAGATAAAAAGCCTTTGCATTTCTTGCAATATCAGAGGATATATCTGAAAGAATCGGAAGAAAATTATTTTTTTCCAGTATGGGGATATTATAAGGTTTTGCTCCAGCCAAAAAGATATTGGCTCTGTACGCAGGATATCCGGGATCTGTCATGAGCACAGTATCCTGCGGATCCACAACAGCCATAGCAAAATGATGCACACCTTCCTTTGAGCCTATTAAAGCTATAATTTCTTTAGCAGGATCAAGTTTTACCTGATATCTTTCTCCGTACCATTTGCTTACAGCTTCTCTAAATTTGAACATACCTTTTTCTTCGTCTGTAGGGTAACGGTGATTTTTTTGGTTATAGGCAGTTTTGCACAGTTCATCAATTATGGATTTGGGAGTTGGCTCAACAGGATCTCCAATTGCAAGGCTTATAACATCTATTCCCTCAGCCTTTGCTTTTGCAATCTTATTGCGCAGTTTCATAAAAAGATATGGAGGAATATTATCTAATCTTTTAGCTGTTTTCATAAACCAATTCTCCCTTGTATATTATCTGAGCATCTCCTTCCAAAAATACATCAGAAAAAACACCTTTGTTATAATGCAGATTGGCCCTTAAACTTCCACCTTTAACTTTAATGGAGATAGGCATTCTTTTCACCTTGCCAAGTGCATAGGAAATCGCTGCAGATGCAACTGCGCCTGTTCCGCAAGCATAAGTTTCTCCTTCAACGCCCCTTTCATAGGTTCTCATATTCAGAGAATCATTATTATCAATAGAGACAAAGTCAACATTTGTTCCTCTGGGAGAAAAATGCTTATGATGGCGTATAAGAGAACCTATTGCCATAACATCAACATTCTCAATATTATCAAAGTATAAAATTGTATGAGGCACACCAGTATCTATGTAATGAACAATTTGTTTCTGTCCATTAACCTCAAGCTGCATGTTAAGCTTCATATCACAGGGGTTACTCATTTTTAGGCGGATATTGCTGCCTGTATCTTCTGCCTCAATTATTCCTGCAATTGTTTCAAATCGTGTTCTTTTTGAAACCAGTTTCAACTGTTGCGCAAATCTGGCAATGCAGCGCGCTCCATTGCCGCACATTTCAGCCTCACTGCTGTCAGCATTTATTATCCGCATTTTGAAATCAGCCTTTTTAGAATTTTCTAAAAACAGAACCCCATCCGCGCCGATTCCAAACCGTCTTGAGCAAACATGTTTTGAAAAAGAACGCACATCTTCAATAATTTTATCCCGATTATCAATCACAATAAAATCATTGCCTGTTGCGCACATTTTAGTAAATTTAATAATATTCATTATTTTTAGTATTAAGTTGTAAGTATTAAGAATTAAGTAAAAACATCACACACTACAGACTTAATCCTTAGAGCGAAGCGTCTTAATCCTTAATCCTAGTTAGTTCTTTATATCAAAAAATCTTATTAAACACAATTATTGTCATTATAATTACAAGAACAAGTTTTGCTACTGACCCGCCTAATCTTCCTGCAAATGCGATATATCGTTAACTTTGCAAGTCTCTTTCCGAAGAAGGCTTCCTTTTTCCACCCTGTTTTTTGCTTTTATAAATATAATCTGCCCATGATTAGCGAATTCCAGCTCATTATCGTTTTTATCTGTCATATGTGTTACAACTTCCTTGCAGTCGTCTTTTAAACTTGATCCAATTACTTCAAGCTTGTCTCCTATACATATTTTATTTCTAACTTCAATTCTTGCGATGTTTGATTTTGCAGTTTTAACTATACCAACAAATTCATAATTTTTTATGTAGGATGAGGACTTATATACTTGACCTTCATCATTTGGTTTATTCAGGAAAAAGCCTGTTGTATAGCCGCGATGGCTGATTTTTTTTAATTCATCCAGCCAGATTTTCTTAAATCTATATTTTGACGGCTTGGACGCATATTCATCAATTGCTGTCCGATATACTCTTGTTACACAGGCTGTATAATAGAGGCTTTTCATTCTGCCCTCAATTTTTATAGCATTTATACCTGTCTTAAAGATTTCAGGAATATGTTCTATTAGGCAAAGATCCTTTGAGTTAATTATGAATGTGCCTCTTTCCCCTTCAAAAACAGGGAAGTATTCTTCATGTCTTGTTTCTTCATTAAGGAAATATTTCCATCTGCAGGGCTGAGTGCAGTCACCAAGATTGGCGCTTCTTCCTGTCATAAAACTGCTAAGCAGACATCTTCCTGAATGAGCCATGCACATAGCTCCATGAACAAAGATCTCTATCCCGCATTTTGTTTTTTTAGCAATATTTTTTATCTCTGTTTTTGAAAGCTCTCTGGATAGGACGATTCTTTTTATGCCCTGTTTTTTCCAGAATTCCGCGCTATGCTGATTTGAAGTGCTTACCTGAGTGGAAAGATGGATATTTACCTCAGGGCTTACTTCCTGAATAATGGAGATAATTCCCGGATCAGAGACAATATATGCATCAACTCCAATAACAGAGAGTTTCTTTATATAATTTTCTAATCCAATAAAGTGCTTATTATGCGCAAATATGTTAAGCGCAATATATATCTTTTTCTTACGTTTATGAACATAGTTCGCTGCTTTTTTAATTTCAGATAGTGTGAAGTTGTCAGTTCTTGCTCTGAGACTCCATCTTTTTCCGCCGATATAGACAGCATCAGCTCCATAATCAATTGCTGTTTTTAACTTTTCAAGATTTCCTGCAGGCGCAACCAGTTCAGGCTTTTTCACTTATTCTCCAACTGCTTTTTATATATTTTTATATCACTGATACTATTCGGCTCTATCAGCCTCTCAAAACTCACAAATTTTCTCAACAGAACTTTACCCATTTCCATCTCATAATAATTGGTCTGATTGAACTCTAATAACTCTGTCTCAAAATCTATTTTTCCAAACTTATCCACAAGCATTCTTATTGCAGAATCTATTAAATTCTTATCCTGAGAAAAAATGCTTGTTACTAATTTCACCGGCTCGTGTTCTTGTATTATGCCCATTTACCAGATTTCCATATTGTAGGGGCGGGGCTTGCCTCCGCCCGTTCTCAGGTTGAATTTTTGCAATTTGGATTTCGTTATTTACACTGCATTATGCCACAAAACTAATTTTATAGTGTAAATATTTTCAGGCAATATAAAGTCCCACTTTGTCCTTTGGCTAAGAAGGGGGATTCAGGGGGCAAGGATGTATCTTGCCATTTCCAGCAAATTGTATATTTTTATTGCGGCTTTAAGCAATTTTAAGTATAATAGCATTAAAGTAGCTGTAAAATTGTGAGAGGACAATAGAAGTGAATAAAGATGAAATAACGCGTTTGATGAGAAAAAGTCATGATGTGTTGGCGGCAGAATATGGTGTTTCCAGAATTGGCATTTTTGGATCGGCGGTAAAAGGTGTCATGACAAAAGATAGTGATTTAGATGTAGTTGTTGAATTCGAAAAGCCAATAGGTTTTAAGTTTATTAGACTTGTGGAATATCTTGAAAATTTATTCGGGACAAAGGTTGATGTGATAACGAAAGACGGGCTTGAAAATATACGAGTAAAAGAGGTTGCGAGAGATATTGAAAGAAATTTAGTTTATGTCTAAAAGAAAAGATACTGCTGTTGTCCAGGATATGAAAGAATCTATTGATAGAATTATATCTTACACATCAAAGATAGAATATGATGATTTTCTACAGGACTACAAAACGCAAGATGCAGTGATTAGAAATATTGAGATTTTGGGCGAAGCTGTTAAATTATTATCAGATGAAACAAAAGAAAAGTATCCAAATATTCCTTGGAAAGACATTGCAGGCACAAGAGATAAACTAATTCATGATTATTTTGGTGTAAACATTGATGTTGTGTGGGATATTGCCAAGAATGAGATTCCGTCTCTATCCGTATATTTAAAAGATATATAAACGGCTAACGAATCAATCGCGTTATTTGCACCATGATTTCCTTTTACTAAACTCCATTTGTCCTGAATCAGAGAATCTCGGTTCGGTGCTTTGAAGAGTGATTTAGGGGATATGTAAAACTTCGCTTTCAAATTGTTGTGTAATCTCCTCGTAATATGATATTCTAAAGAATAGGAAAACAGGCGAAATAAATGTGATAAAAGTATACTGCGACACTGGAGGATTTCGGCAGGAACTAGAAAATCTTCAAAAACAAGGAAAAATAAAGTTGATTATGTTTAAGTACGAAAACATAATCAAAAAAATAACTAATAGTGGAATACCTTCTGCTGCAACTATAGGTGATCTTAAAAAATATACAATTGGCACCCTCCCCAGAACATTTGGAAATTATAAGGGTTCTAATAAATTTGAATCGTTAAAGCAAATAATAGGAGAGGAAAATAGAATAGATATTTTACATTTAGATTCGGTCTTTAAATCGAGCTGCTCATTCTTCCTTACCAGAGACAAAAAAGATATCGTCTCTAAAAAAGAAATTATAGAAAAATTGCTCAGCATTAAAATTATACATTCTGATGATGATTGGGAAAAATTCAGTTCATATTTTTAAAATAGTTTCTTACATCGTTGAATCTTGAGGTATTGTGCCTTGCAAGTAAGCGTATTGTCATTTTAAATTAATAAATTATGAAAATTTTTATTTGGCTTTTTCTTGGATGGCTTGTTTATAAGTTTTTTGTTTTTTTATCAAAAGACGATTCAAACACAAATGAATTTTCCTCAAAAGATAGAGAATTAAATGCTACTTCTTCTAAGCTTGAAAAAGCCAAAGAATTACTAGATAAATCTTTTTATGCGGAAGCTGATTGTCTTTTTTTTGATGAAAAAGACCAGTTGATTAAGAAATACTATTCTTTAAAACAAAAATATATTCTTGGGTTTTTTAATGATAATTTTCCTTCTTTTGAAGGTGATAACGAAAAAGCTAGTGCCATATCAAATTTTTCTCCTGCTTTTTTACTAACGGCTAGAGCAGGGACAGGTAAAACATCGTCCATATTTCTAAAAATATCGTTATTGATAGAAAAATACAGTGCTTCTAAAAACGACATGTTAGTTTTAACATTTAATAAAAATGATTATAAAAACAAATTATTTGATTTTTTTAGTGATACTGAATACCTGTCTATTGACGAAAATAGTACTACTTTAAGAGGGGAAATAGTTAAATCAAAAGGAGAAAGGTATATTGCTGATTTTTTGTTCCTACATGGGATAAAATATCAATACGAGAAGGGCTATATTTGGAATGGCAGAGTTTATAAGCCTGATTTTACGATATATGCTATCGACAAAATGATTATATTGGAACATTGGGGAATAGATGAAAATGACAAAAAATCTATTTCACCAAGTTTTGAAATTACTTGGGAAGAATATAAATCTCAGATGGATAGAAAAAGGGACTTCTGGAAAAATAAGAATAAATATATTTTTATAGAAACATCAATAAAAGACATGTTTAGCGGTCAAACACATTTTAATTCCATATT
>JAUWOV010000115.1 GCA_030611945.1 bacterium
ATGTTCATCAGGCAAAGAAAAATCTCATGGAGGCTATACTCATCAATATTGAAGAAACAAGAAAGATGGGAACATTTGAGCGGTTTATTGAAGATTGCGGATTAGAGGAAATTAATACTGACATTTTGAGTGCGCGCAAAGAGTTGGTTGGATTTACACCTATTGAAGTGCCTGTCTAATGAGAATTAAACCGACTCATTATCAAGTTCAGGTCAAGATTTTTGAAATGGCTGGATGCGTGTATGTTCGGACAAAAGGGGACCATCTTATTTACCGGTATCCTGGGACGACTGTTAGGCCTGTAATAATACCCAAGTATAAAGAAGTACCAACATTCGTTATCAAAAACAATATGCGTGTGATTGGAATGAGCAGAGAGGAATATCTTAAATTGCTGGAAGGGGCTTGAGATGTTCTTATGACCAAATAGTGGAATAGTGGCAATGTACCCCATTATTATAGGAAGGACAACAAAGGAGAAAACTATGGAATTCAACATCTTCTATAAAAAGAAAAAAGACTGGTTTATCGGGCATATCCAAGAATACCCTGATTATGAAAGCCAAGGTAGAACTTTGGATGAATTGAGAGAAAATCTGATAGAAATCTATAATGATATCAATGAAGGCTTAGTACCTGACGCTGAACCTTTTTATTTAATGAAAGTCGCAATGTGAAAAGAAAAAAATTGCTGCGAATAATTAAATCAAACGGTTGTATCTTTGTTCGCCATGGAAGCAATCATGATTGGTATAAAAATCCTCAATCAGGGAAAAGCCAACCTATAGCAAGGCATACTGAAATTGAAGATGGGCTCGCCAAAAGAATAATTAAAAGACTATGTTAGAATGGTCTTCAGTGGAAGGTATCTTAGTTATATTAGATGCGCAAATATAAAAGAATGTACCCATTATGAATAAAGCAACAAAAGCACCAGCGTCCCATCCTCTCACAAAAGCACCAGCGTCCTCCTCAGCCTTCTATGCCGGAAAAGCTGCATCAGAAAGTGCTTGACTCACAATATAATAAGACTCGCAATATAACGTCCCTCCTACTTGTAACGTCCCCTATGGTCATTGATTTTTTGGCTGTATGTATTTTTTAGGAAGGACAAGGAGAAAAAGCTATGCCTCAAAATAGCAATATTTCCATAAAGTTTGAAGATATTTCCAAAATTCTCGAGCCCCTCATTCGGCGTGTCATGCGGGAGGAGTTGACAAAAATGGCACGGCAAAAGCCTGGCATATTCTACCTCGAACCCGAAATGCCGCTTTATAAAGATATGCAGGATTTAAGGCGCAGGAAAGCGAAGGGTAAAATTGATCTTTATTCACACGAAGAGGTCTGGGGTGAGTAACTACGAAGCGATTTATGAAAAACGCTTTGTTCGTAACTTGGTCCGTTATGCATCGATGCGGGTAAGAATTAAACGCCGTGTTGAAAGATTTTGGAAGATCCTTATCACAACACAGAGTTTTTGGGTGATGCCACCAGTAAGCTGAATCTTATTGGCTGCCGAAGCGTACGGATCGACAGAAACTTCCGGATCATTTTCGTAATTTGTGAAGAATGCCGCAATATAGCGGATTGCGAATATTGTTTTTGCGAAAAACTTTCAGATAAATCAGTTGTTTTTCTGACCGTTGGCCCTCACGACAAATCATATGCTATGCATTGATGTTGACCGATGACGGCGGTACGGCTTTGCTAAATAAGGATAGAGAGTTTAGTAAATTGGCGTCAAGAAAGCAGTGGGTAGGGAAATGCAGTTAAAAAGCAGGGACTTCTTGGTGAATAAGTTAACAAAGTTACCAGCCCACCCACACTCAATGACCAGCGCAGAGGTTATCAATTTATCAAGGAGCGTCCCTAAACTCCCTCTATTACTCCTTGGTAGAAGGATTATAGGATGTCCCCCATTATGGGGACATGGGGTCTTTCAGGAAAGGAGGACAGTTCATGCAACAAACAAGTGATTGTCAAACAGAGATAAAAAACATAGCAAAAATGCTTCCGCCGGAGAAATTGAAAGAAGTTTTAAATTATATGGAGTTCCTTTATCAGAAGGAGAAAGGATTTGATTATATCGGAGTAGAAAATAGCGCTGAATATGTTAGAAAGTTGAGAGAAAAACAGTCATTTACTCAAGGCGGCCAACAAAAAGATGGGCGCGGATTTCTAAAGGAACTTATCGAGTGGCAAGAATGAAACTCTTAATAGATACTGATATTTTTATAGATTACCTTAAGGGCATATCAGCAGCAAAAGTGCTTTTTAGATCCACAGATATCGATATTTATTGTTCTGTTCTGACTAAGAAAGAACTCTTGAACAAGCCTGGTTTAAAGGATTCTGAAAGAAAGAGAATCATCAGCATTTTCAAGAGGTTGAAGACTTTAAGCCTTGATTCGGATATCTCGATTAAGTATTCAGATTTGTTAGCAAAATACTATGATAACGGCCTTCGACCACCAGATGCTATAATCGCAGCTACTGCCTGGTCAAAAAAATTACCACTTCTAACAAGAAATTGGAAACACTTCAGGTATATTGAAGAGATAAAGCTTGCCCCGATTTACGAGCAAACTTGAAAAGTTGGTAAAGTTATGCTCCATGCCCTATGCTTTTTTAGACCAGCACGAAAGTGCTCTAAATATCAATTGGATAGCAAGTTATTTAAGTATTTATAGGATATCCCGCAGTCTTTATAATGTAACGGCGTCCCTTATGTTGCCAGAGATTAAAACGGCTAGTTGTGGAACGTTAATCTAAATATTTCAACATGATAGTGTGTCTCGACCCCAATGAGGTACTTAATGCGCTAATCAAGATGTGACACCAGAGATTACGCTCAGAGAGGAGACAGAATGGGTGGAGACGGTGGATGCGGGATGGAATATGGTGGTCGGGGCGGACAGGGAAAAGATTGTTGATGCTGTAAATTCTATTAAGCTACCTGTCCAACGGCCGGAATTATATGGAGATGGACGGGCGGCGCAGAAGATGCTTGAGATATTAGCGGATTAAATATTTCTCACAGAGTTCACAGAGTTTTGTTAGCTTCCCTATCCAAAAATATAACCCTCTGCGGGTTCTGTGAGAGATATAAAAAGAGAAAATAAATGTCAACTTTTACAGGAAACGTCCTAAAACTCGTAACCGGAAGCG
>JAUWOV010000035.1 GCA_030611945.1 bacterium
ATCAGGTGGTGGTAAATTTTATTTGAATGGTGATAACGATGGGAATATTCCTGCTTGGTCGACTGGTTCAAGTGGAGCTCATTGTTCTATTGGAAAGTCTGGGGGTAGAAATTATTTTAGCGGCCTCATCGACGAAGTCGCAATCTATAACAGGGCTTTATCAGCATCAGAGGTTTTGGAACATTACAAAAGAGGGGCGTGTAATCTGAAATTTCAGGTACGTTCAGGGAGTGCTGACCCGCCTACTGGGGATTTTGTTGGTCCTGATGGCACAACCGATACTTACTTTACTGATGCAAGTGGAGAGGATATGGGTATAAATGTTTCTGATAATCAGTATTTCCAGTATAAGGCATATTTCTCCACAGAGAATAAAAGGTATACTCCGGAGCTTCACAGTGTTACAATTACATATGGTTCAGATGAAGGTGGCGGAGTGAGTGGAGCATATATCTACCAGTGGGAGGAAGTCTTTGAATGAATGAAAGGGGAGTTATTCTTCTGATTTGTCTGATAGTGATGGTAGCTCTGCTGCTTCTTGGCTCTGCTCTCTTGGTTATGACACAGAGTAACTATATTTCAGCAGGCGTTGAAAGAGATGAAAAAAGAGCTTTTTATGTTGCTTTTGCGGGTATAGAGAGGGCAGTCTATGAGTTGAATCAGGATAATGACTGGAGTGATGGAACCCCTTCTTCAGCTCTATATACAGATGAATCTCTGAATTATGAGGCAGAAGATGTTACCTATACGGGGACATATACAATTGTGCTGACAAACAGGTCAAAAAATGATATAAGGATAATATCCACTGGCAAGATGAATAACAGTAAAAGGAAAATAAATGTGAGGGTAACAAAATGAGGATAATTGCAATTGCAAATCAAAAGGGAGGCTGTGGGAAAACAACAACTGCTATAAACTTAAGTGCATGTCTTACAGAAAAAGGATGCAAGACCTTATTGATTGATATGGATCCACAGTCACATGCCAGTATTGGGCTTGGCATTGATGTGGATAAACTTGAGAAATCAATGTATGAGGTTCTCGTACAACCTGATGTTGGTTTCTACAATATCATTAGAAAAACTGAGATTCCAGGGCTGGAAATAGCGCCTGCAACAATTATGTTGTCCGGAGCAGAAATTGACCTTGCAAATGCTATTGGCAGGGAAAATGTGCTCAAGGAATGTATTCAAGAGTTACAGCATCAATATGACTATGTGATAATGGATTGTCCGCCATCCTTGAGTCTGCTGACAGTAAATGCCCTAACAGCGGCTGATGATTTACTTGCACCTGTGCATACACAGTATTTTCCTCTTGAAGGGGTAAAACAGTTACTTAAAACCATAGATATAGTGAAAAGTAGACTGAACAATAAACTGAATGTTCTTGGAATCCTCCCGACACTTTTTGACAAAAGAACAAAGCTCTCCAGAGATGTTTTGAGAGGTATAAGGGACTATTTTCGCGAAAAGGCATTTAACACAGTCATAAATAATAATATAAAATTGGCTGAAGCTCCAAGTGCGGGGAAATCTATAATCTCTTATGATAGAAGCTCTATCGGGGCAATGGATTATCAGAGTTTAGCTGAAGAGGTTATTGCGCGTGAGAAGAAAATTAGGTCTTAAGAAGGATGTTTTTTCCGTACTGGGGAAGAGGTCTGAAAAAGCGTTAAAGAAAACAGGTCTGAGCAAAGAAGTATCCTCTATATTCAGTCAAAAGAAAGAAGAGAAAGTCTCATCTGTTCTCAAGAAGAGCTCCCCTGAAATACTGTCAATAGAGACATCAGTTGGCACAAGATACAAAAAATCAAGAGACGTTCTTGGAGTAGACATTAGCGATGGGGCGGTAAAAGTAGTCTGGTTTTCAAAGAATGGCGTTTTGAACGCTGCGATGAGTGAATTGCCTGCAGCTCTTTCTGGAGATAAGTGGTTCAGAGCGGTTGGCAGTGCAATAGGGAAAATTCTGAAGGAACATAAAGTAAAGGGGAGAAAAGCTAACTGTACCATCTCTGGTTCATTTGTATTCTTTCGCCAGATTAAGCTGCCGCGGATGGAAGGAGAAGAATTAAAGCAGACAATCAGATGGGAGACAAAAAAATTTCTTCCAGGTGGCGGAGACGATGTAGTTGTAGATTTCGTTGTCCTGAGAGAAATCACCGAGAGAGGAATGAACAAAGAAGAGTTGCTGATAGCTGGTATGAAAAGGGCAGACTTTTTAAAGTTAATATCTTCTCTTGGTGATAACAGCATCAAACTTTTAAAAGTTGATATAGTGCCATTTTCTATCCTGAATGCTTTTCTTGAAACTGAACATAGCAATGATACAACTGCGCTTGTTGATATAGGGGCAAAAGAGGCAAATATTACAGTCGTAAGAGAGGAATCCCTTCTTTTTACGCGCCAGGTTCAGATTGGAGGGGACAGTTTTACAAAAGCTCTCTCAGATAATTTCTCTTTATCCTCTCAGAAAGCAGAACGTCTTAAGAAGGAAAAGGATTTGTTTTCTTCAGAATCAAGGGAATTTCCCGTAATCAGACCTGTTCTTGAACATCTTCAGCGGGAACTGGAACGCTCCTTTAACTCTTTTACTGCACAGGGTGAGGAGTATGTAAGTAAAATATTAATGAGTGGCGGAGGCGGGAAGCTCAAAGGACTGGATGCTTATTTAAGTGAAAAAACAGGGTTGCAGGTGAAGATCATTGAACAACCGGCTTCACAATTTGTTACAGCGGCAGGAGCAGCTTTCAGCAGGATTGATGGAATAAATCTCCTCTGTCCCAGGATTAAAACCAGGAAGAAGTTAAAAGTGTCCATAAAAACTGCTTTCGTTATTGGTGCCCTGGGATTGGTTCTTATCTATAGCGCGCTTTTGGGAACAAAAGCTTATCTGAGAAAACAATTGCAGAACGAGAAATCGCAGCTTTTGAATTCAGAACCTCTTGTGCAAAAGGCCCGCAAAACAATAGCTCTAAGGGAACTTACTGGCAAACGTTCTCCATGTCTAAAAATACTTCAGGAGCTCAGGGGTCTCATTCCAAGAAATGTCTGGACTACAGAACTTAGATTTGATGAAGGGGCCAATCTCAAAATAAAAGGAAGAGCCCTTTCAAATATTGAGGCAACACAATTCTTAAAGAGATTACAAAGTTCAAAACTTGTTAAGAAAGCTCAGTTGGGTAGCATTAAGCAAATGAAAAGCACTAAGAGGAAAATAGTGATTTTTGAAATTCACTGCCTTATCAAGAGAGGACAAAGATAGTGATAAAGCTAAAAAGAGAACAAGTACTTCTGGCTATTGTCACGGTTCTCATTCTGAGTATACTTTTTAAGTTTGTATATCAGCGGGAAATAAGAAAAATAGTCACATTAAAAAGCCAGTTTACAGAAACTTCACAGGAATTAAAATACGCCAATATACTGCTTCAACAGAAAATCAGCAAAAACACAGAGAGAGAACTTGAAGAAAGGTTTGCTAGGGAAAATGAAGTTAATGATATTCTATCCTTTCTGACAGAATCTGCTCAGGCGAGCGGAATCATACTGGGTTCAATCAAACAGAGAGAAACTGCAAGAAAGGAGTTCTATGAGGACATTCCCATAGAAATAGAACTTTCTGCAGAGTATGGGGAAATACTGAATTATCTCGACAAAATTGCTGCATTCCCAAAACTTTTGCAAATAGACAACCTTGAAATTATAAGGGATGAAACAATACTTCCACGGCTAAGGGTGAAGCTCATGGTGAGAACATATGTATTATTTGAGTAAGCGAGTAAAATTTATCATAATTGCAGGGCTAATTGTTGCGGGCAGTATATTGTACCTATCCTGGAAAGCTAATGTTGGGAACAAATCCTCCGGCTCCGAGGGCATTTCAGTCAGGCGCAGTAAGGAACCTGTTGTTGCAAATATTCAGGAGAAATCACCCTATCTTGAGGTAGAACGCGATCCATTCGCTTCACCTTTGAAACCGTCTGAAGAGTTGCAAATTTTTAAGAAATCACTTATTGAGGTAAAAGAGGATATAGGAATGACCCTAACAGGAATTGTCCGGCGAGGGAAGAGTTCGTCTGCAGTTGTTAATAAAAAAATAATTCGGGTTGGCGATACAATTGAAGGGAAAAAGGTCATTGCAATTGAAAAAGGAATGGTGGTATTATCGGATGGCGAGAAAAAATATCTATTATACTTGAAAAGGTAGAAATGTTTAATAAATGGTTGAGATTTTTGTGTATTTTCGTTTTATTGGTCATAGCCCAGGAATGTTTTCCACAGATGCATAAAGAGAGTATTGAGGAACAGCTCATAACAATGGATTTTAATGAAGCTGAAATAGGTGATGTGCTTCGGATACTTTCTGAAGAATACAAGTTGAATATCATTGCAGGAAAGGACATAGTGGGAAAGGTGACTGTAAGTTTTGCAGGGGTTAAAATTGATGATGCGCTCTCGTCCATACTAAAAACAAATGGATATGACTATGTAAGAGAAGGTAATATCATCAGAGTGATAAAACTTGGGCAGGCAGGAGTTGAAAGAATTACTAGAATTTTTACTCTCAAATATGTGGATGCCGAGGATATTAAGAAGTCTATAAGTGGTATGATTACTCAATATGGACAGATTGAAACTATGGCGCGAACTAAAGGTATTGGAAGTGAGAAGACAGAAGGCAGGTCAAATGTGCTTATAATTACTGATATTCCGTCCAACGTGAAAAAGCTGGAACAGACAATAAGTCAGCTTGACAAAACAGTTCCACAGATAATGATTCAAGCCAGGATTATGGAGGTATCAGTAAATGATGAGAAAGATTTAGGAATTAACTGGAATCTGGAAGCATCTGTAGGAGGAGCGAGCAGACCGACTACTTTCCCATTTGATAATAAAAAAGCTCTGCATAGCAGATACTTGCAGGGCGCTTTTCCTGCCATTGCAAGTGGTGATTTTACATTTGGAACATTATCATTTGGTAATCTTACTGCTGCTCTCAAGTTACTTGAAACAAAGGTTAGCACTAATCTTATATCTTCGCCTAAAATTACAACACTTGATAACCAGGAAGCAAGCATACATGTTGGGGACATTGTTCCTATTCCCAAATATACCTACAACGATGAGAGGGGTGCCTGGGAAATTACAGGATATGATGAGCAGGAAGTTGGGATAACTCTCAAGGTTACTCCGCATGTGAGCGGTGAATATATTGTTATGACTGTTTTGCCTGAAATAAGTGAGATTACAGGCTGGGTAAAAGGTCCTTCAGGGGAAAACGAAAAGCCAATGCTTTCTACAAGACGTACTGATACACAGGTCAAAGTAAAGAATGGGGAAACAATAGTTATTGCAGGTCTAATAAAGGAGAAGGAGATAAAGACAGTTTCAAAGGTTCCTATTCTTGGCGATATTCCTCTTCTTGGGTTTTTTTTCAAAAGGCACAATCCTGTAAAAGAGAAAATTGATCTGTTGATTTTCCTCACTCCATATATTCTGACAGATGAAAAAACAAAGGAAAAGCTTTAAACTACGGAGTTCTGTTTTCTCAAAATAGGACATTTCTAAATGTGCTTGACACAAACTATGCTTGACATTTTTCTTGACAGATAATATCTTTCTGCTATCATCCTAAATATAGGTTCACTTTTCATCAGAAAGGTGGACTATTTTTGTTTCTGCTTTGCACACCATTAATCCTTCCAGATAATCGTTTCTCGTCGGTAATTTCGATTTAGTTATATATCTATTTATATACACAATTCTTTTATGCTAACCTTTATTTTCCTATATTCTACCTTTGCCATTCTTTGCCTTATTCACTTTTTTCTTTTTAACCCTTCTTTGTTTTCGTCGGATAAATCCAAAAGTTTTAAATAGAACTCTTATCCATTACATCCCATGTCTTTTTTAAAAAGGTTCATCAAACTGATGAAAAGTGAACTGTTTAAGAAAAAAGGTAAAAAGAAGAGCTTTGGCTGGGTAATAGATGAAAGCAAATGCCTTAGCATAAATGAGGTTAAAAAGCTGAGATATGTGTGTAACGAGGATAGAAATATCGGCATGGGAAAGAGGAGATTTTCGCTGTTAAGGAACTGGTTTATGCTTGAATTAGGGCTTGAAGCAGGGTTAAGAGTTCAGGAGATGGCTGCTTTAAGATGCAGCAGTCTTCTTATAGATACAAAAAGGTCGTCAATAGTCTTGATAGGAAAAGGCAATAAGAAAAGAGCGGTGTGGATAAATTCTAAATTTAAGAAAACCTGCGAATTGTTTCTTAAATACAAAAAAGATTTTGGATACAGCATTAACGCTGAGGATTTTCTTCTGAACAACCTTAAAGGCGAGATGATAACAAAAAGAGCCTTGCAGAAATTCTTTGGAAATATTGTAAGAAAAGCGAATGTGTCAAGGCGCTATTCAATTCACTGCTTAAGGCATACTTATGCGACTTTTCTTTTAGATGCAAGCAATAATAATTACAGGTTTGTTCAGAAACAGTTGGGACATTCTTCTATAAGGACAACCCAAACTTATGCCGGTGTTATTGATTCAAAAGGCAGGAAAGCCCTTGAGAAACTTTATGAGTGAATTAGTAAATAACATGTTCTTTAGACGTAAAAAGGATAGCAGAGTTTTAATTATAAAAGGAAGGGGGTGAAGAACTGATGAAAATAAAATTTACAGCATCAATCATCACAGCAGCCTTAATTGTGCTTTGGGCAACATCGTCTTTTGCTGACATGACATCAATTAGGATTAGAAATCTTACAGAACAGGCAATATGGGTTGGAACAGGAGGTATGGGACGGCAGATACCAAGACCTAGGGATGGCATAGTAAAAGTTTACAGTATTTGCGCAAATACCAGAGCCAGTCAGAAATGGATAAAGGTAACAGCTTCTTTGGAAGGATCGAACAAAGTGGCAGAGAAGAACTATAGAAAAGGGAGTGGGAAGATTGTAAATTTCTTTCTTAGTGACTTTAGAGAACCTGAAAAAAAGTAATTTTAATCATATAAGAGGAGGATTAGATATGCGTATGTTATTAAAAGGTATAGCTGTAGGTGTTCTTGCGACAGGATTTTTTGCTCTTTGCCACGCTACCAGCTCGTCACGAATTGTACAGGTAGTGCCAGAGAAGGTTGTTGGTAACCTCATAGTTACTGTGAATCCAGGTGGGCAGACCCTCTATGTTGGAGCTACCGTCAGAAGTAGAGGCAGAGAAAAGGATCTTAAGCCATATAGAGTAAGTGGCTCTGGAGAGCAAGAGCTGATATGGACTTTTCTTACATCATTTGATGAATATCGTGTCAGTTTATGGAAAAGAAAAGCAACATGCAAAGGTCGCAGGAAATGCAAATACTGCAAGAAAAATGGTTATCATATGGAGGGGCGTGTGGCAGATACAGGGTGGATGAGTGGTCCATATGGCTTCTAAACGTTGATTTAGCTGTTTGTTGTTACATAGGGAGTTAATTGTAAAAACCAGAAAGGAGGAAGATTATGCAGTGTTCACGTTGTGGCAGAAATGCAAGCCTGGTTTGCAGGAAATGCGGGGCTCATTGGTGTGTCAAGTGCCATAGAGAATGCGGAAAAGCTGGATTCTTTTCCGGCAAGTGCGGTAATTGCGGAGGCACAGTCGTAGCCATGAGATAAGGGGCACCTAGAACCTTAAAGGCAAAGCCCATGTGAACAGATAAGACAGAAGAAAATGAAAGCAGGGGTTCTGCCTTGAGGGGCATTGTTTTGTCAGGGGTATATAACAATTATTACCACTCTCAAGTTAACAAAAATAGAAAGGTTTAAATAGTAGTTATGATTTAAAGACTTTAATAATAATGCTGTTCAGTCAAGTCATCAACATAATTGAACAGCATCTAAATTTATAATGGAGGAAAAAATGATAAAATATAATCAAAATATAAGCGATGTAGTTAATAATGATTTAGTTAATAAAGCGCAAGAACCAGATAAACAGACTTTCTATCAAAAACATCCTTATTTAGCAAATATAGGGATAACAACAGCAACAATAGCAAGTTTAGCAACTCCTGCTTTTGCAAGCCCTACTATCATGCAACGAGGATTAGAACACATTAAGGGATACTTTACTGATAACACCACTGTTGATGACCATCTTAAAGAAGGATGGGAAAAAGGAGGAATTGAAGTTCTTAAAGGAGCAGGTAAGGCATTGGCTTTCGCTGTCCCTTATACAGCCAGAGATGTTTTAATGCTGCCTATAGCAATACCTAAGGGTTTATATAAAAATATAGGAAAGACATCTGAATTTTTAAACATGGGAAATGAAGATGCGCATATTCTAACAAAAAGCGGGAAAGTAGTAGTTTTCGTTCCTGCTTATGCTTATAAAATTGCAGAAGGAGCAGTAAAGAAAGCAATAAAAGACCCATGCCAAACTACTTTAGATCTAGCAGCAGCTTCTCTCATTGTAGGCAAGGTATTAGCAGAGAATAAAGCTGTAAGCCAAGACTTAGGAATATACAAATCTAGACAAAGGGATTCTCAGAATGCTGAAGTTGTAGTTGAAGAAAAACCTAAGGGTGGAGCTGGAGGAGATTAAACTCCTTTATTTTTTTCTTAATTTTTATTCTTTATCTTTTAGTGTTATCTTAAAAGTTCCCTGACAAGTTTCTTTTATTTCATAATCTTCGTAGTAATTAGCTCTGGCGTATTCTTCTGCTTCTTCTTCTGTTTTAAATCCGTATTTAATTTTCATTTTTTATATTAGTTTTTATGGAGTATCAATAATATGACTATCTTCTACACTATTGCCATTGTCATCTGTTCCATACCATGTTTCTGTCATCTTATCTGGATGATAAGTTGTCCAAAACCATCTGTTATTTGCTGTAACCTGACCATTAGGGTTTATTCTGTTTGTGCCGAATTTAGCCACAGGATCATATTTGGGAGATTCACACCCTATTGATTGAAAACATCTTATTCTGTGACTCAATGTAACTCCAACACCATTACTCTCGGTTATTGTTAAATCATAATACCATCTATCTTGAGATGGATCATAATGCAGATTACTATAACTCGCGCTCAACTCAGCAACAACATCAACACAAACCCCATTCTCGCAAATCTCATTAGTTCCGCAGATTGTTCCATCTGGGATATTAACGCAGTTCCCACTGCCATCACATTCCTTGCATATATCACAGAATGTTCCTGCTGGTGAGTATGTTCTTGCGCATCCTCCAAGGCTATCGCATAAAGCAGTAGCATCACAAACCCCTCCTTCGCATGTATAGACTGTTCCAGAGCAGGTTCCTCCTGAGCAAACATCATTATATGTGCAGGCATTATCATCATCACAGCTTGCGCCATTATTCAAAGGGCATGTTCCTCCGCAGCCATCAGGATTTCCTCCGCAAACAGAAGGGCAGGATGGCGCGCATCCCTCAATTATCTCTAGGTCATCAGAGGATATGTCATCTTCGCCATCAACACTGGCTTTAAAAAAATACTGGTGAAATGGAAGCATGTAATCAACAGTTCTTTCAGCAGTCCATGTTGCTGTTGCTGATGTTCCTGCAAAAGTGCTGTAAACAGTTGTAATATCTGTGTCTTGGAAAATCCAGTTGCTTTCCCATATATCAAAGTCAACTGTCTTTCCATTGCATCCCTGGCTTCCCTCAACAGTCAGGGTAACACTCTCTCCCTCAGTAGCAGAGGTTCTGTCCCAATAAGCTGAATTTAGATTGCAGTCACATAATTCTCCTTCATCAACACTTCCATCGCAGTCATTGTCTGTTCCATCGCATACTTCCAAAGCAGATGGATTTATTTCATTATTATTGTCATTGCAGTCAGTATTATCAATGATATAGCCTAATGGCGCTGCGCATGCCTCAATAGTATCCAAAGGATTCCCATAGCCGTCATTATCACTATCCCTGTAAAAAGCACTCATTAATCCTTCATCAATATTTCCATCGCAGTCATTATCCATATTATCGCATTTTGTCTCAACTGCTTCATAATCTTGGTTATATGATAAATAATCTATATCAGAGCATCCATGCCAGTTATTGTTTGCGCAGGTTTGCATGCTTTCTAAGCAAACCCCATACTGCTTAGGGCAAGGCATTGTTTTGCCATTAACACAAGCCAAAACTTCAACATCAAAAGAGTCTGTTGCTGCTGCAATGCCGTCATCAGCTTTGACATAAAATGTTTTGCTTCCTGAAAAATCAGCATTTACACTGCAATAAATGTATTTGTCACTGGTTATACTGCATTCAACAAAAGTTGCATCTCCTGCAGAATTGGAAAAAGTTCCATCATGGCTTGCTGATATTTCATACAAATAATCTTTAAAAACATCATTGTTTATTATATCTGCATCTGAAACATAGTGCCAGACAGGATTACTAAAAGCATTGCTGCTTTCACCAGCTCCCATCCCTATTTCATCCGGCAGATTAAGTGTTAAGGGATCATCAGGCAAAGCATCTAATTCCTCCTGTGTCAGGTTTTCGCTTTCAGGGGTAACTCCCAGCCCAATGCTCTCAAAAGCATCCAGGCAGTTTTCTGACAAATCAAGGTCAAGGACATAGCTGATAATGGTTTCTTCGCTGATGCTGTTAAAATGCCACACAATCAAAGGATCTGATAATATCTTAAAATAGTCATATTCACCTGTCATATTTTTTAAATAATCATTAAGATAATCAACGCATTCTTTAGGGATACTCTCAATAAGCTTGAAATTCTTTGCATTTCCCTTTATCAATATTTCTACAACAGTCTCTCCCGGCTTTTTCCCGCAGTTAAACCTTCTTGCTATCTTTACTTTTTTGCTTGTTTCCCTGAAAATCTCAATCTCTGTATCTATATCTCCCATTGGACCGCCAGCAGGGAGCTGCTTTGCATGTTCTATAATTTCTTTGGCAGTTTCCTCATCAAGCTCAACAACTTCAAAAGTGCAGTCATTTCCGCAGTCTGTGTTAGAAATCTCTGCTGAAGCTCCTTTCCCTGACATGTAAAGATTAAGAACTCCTCTTGAAGTGTCTGAGCAGACAAAATAAGGCTCTTTTAGCTCAATATTTCCTATGTAAGAGGAACCAACAAGTTTTCCTTTCCTAATAAAAAAGGCATTTTCCCTGACACCGGTTTTTATAGAATCCTCAATAAACGGAAACTCATACAGAGACTTGAACGAAGCTTCCATGTCCCTGTCCAGGTCAATAAAAAAAATCCTGTCAATATCGCATGGAACCATAAGGCTCTTTTCGCGGACACTGTCAAACCTGGAATACATCTTCTCAACAGAATCTTTTAAGTCCTGCTCAAACAAGGTTAATTCACCTTGGCAGAAGGAGATTTTGGCTTTATCCAGATAGTTGGCTATAATTAAGAATCCTATTATAGAGATAAGCGCTATCAGGACATAGAGAATTACACCTTGATAAGCCATTCCTCTTTTTTTCATCTTTTGCAGTTATATAATTCTTTAGAAGATAATGGTTAAATCGTGGACAATTAACACAAAAAATACTAGCGTAAAAAATACTAGGAATGCGCACAAGAACAAGTTAAGCCATATATCCTCAAAGGTTGGTTTTATAAAAGGAATTTTGTCCTTTATAGCTATACAGATAAGAAGCATCAGCGAAAGAACGATAAGTAGTATACCATCTGTGACCATTAACCAATTTTGTTCAATATTAAGCAACTTGGAAAGGCACCAACTAGATATCAAATATATTGGAGTAATGATGATTGAGACAATACAGAGAATCTTTAGGAGCAGAAATATTTTATCGGAGACTTTTTTAAGATTAAATCTTTTCCTGCCCTTTACCTCTTTTTTAGCCATATCTTAGTTATTTAGATAGTTACTATAAAAAGTTTTTGTTTTTCGAGTTTAAAGAGAATTATTCAAAAGCTTTATTTTTGTGCTGGAGTTTTCAGGCTTGCTCCTTTTTCTTTGACCCACCTTTCCTTGTGCGTTATAATTGATTGCATAGATTGAAATTATGCGGTCAAAATGAGCCAGACACTCTTATTAGGCAAACCAGTTCCTGTCAGAAGCCTTTGCTTTAGAAATGAGCTGGGAGAATGGCGCAGATACAGGGTTTGCGCTATGTGGGATTACTCAGCGGTAAAATTTACTCGCACACCAGCACAGGCTAATCTTGTAAAGGATGAAAATGGCAGGATTGGGGTAAAGATCACTGGCAGAGACAGTGGTTTAGTGAAAGTGGGAGCTAAAAGGGGTGTTTTTGATTCTTTGTTTGCTCCCTTCAATGCTCTGAGCAAGAAACCGAAGAATAATTTACTTGGACAAACCAAGCTCAGTTTGGTAGAAGAGGATGGAATGCTGATTGGGAGAGAGTAGATTTTAAATGATTTGGAGACAAAAGATGTATTGAAGGTTATTTTAAATATCGCCTATACAGACAAGAGAAGGAGATAGAAATGCCAACATTTAAACCAGAGGTAAATGAAGTATCAGAGTTTTTGGAAATATCAAGTGATTTTGGGGACCCAAGAGAGATAATACGTGAAGCGATTAGTAATAGTTTTGACGCAAAAGCAACGGAGATTCGTATTTCTGCTATAATTGATAGATCTACTGGAGAAGACGAAATTGTAATTACTATATCCGATAATGGCGAGGGTATGAGAGAAGAAGAATTGAAATTTTTCTTTGGATTGGGATTTACTAATCGTTTAGAGTTAGATGAATTAGGTAGAAAAGTATCCGATGCCGTTGGTGAGAAAGGTCATGGAACAAAAATTTACTTCAATAGCAGGCGCACTGAAGTCGAGACTATAAAAGAGGCAGAGCGCATTAGTGTATTTCTTGAGAATCCTAAAAAGAGTCTACGGCTAGGTAATCTTCCTGAGGTGGAGTATGAAGTAAATCCTACCGAATCTCAACATGGAACTAAGGTTATCATACGTGGCTATAACGATAATAATCAAGCAGGATTTAGTCATGAAGAACTCAAAGATTACATTTATTGGTTTACTCGATTTGGCTCTTTTGAAATGGAGGTAGACATAAAAAGGTATGAAAATGTGGTCATCTGGTTATCTGGTTTAGGTTGGAAAGATATAGAAGGGGAACCTTTGAAATTTGGTCATCCTTTCTCTGAGGTCAACACGGATATTCGAAAATTAAAAAGTTCTGATAAAGTTTCACCTCTGGATTATTATGTTGCTAGATGGTCGTTTTCTAATGAAGCTGTAATAGGTATTCCAGGCGCTTATATAGATTTTGTTTTTTACCTTGAAGGAGATAAAGCAAAGAGAGAATATAATAAAATGATTCACGAGCGCAGGACTTATTGGCGTCCAGGACAATATAACGTTCAAGATCGCTATGGTTTATGGCTTTGTAAAGATTGTATTCCAATAGAACGTCGTAATTCCTGGGTGGCGGAAAAGGGAGAGTGGACAAAATATCATGCATTTGTAAATTGCCAAGCGTTTCATTTGACCGCCAATCGTGGTGATCTTGGAAATACTCCCCCACATATATTGGAAGCTGTTGAAAAAACAGTTAAAGAAATATTTGATAGAAGAATCAAACCATCTAAAGAATTTGAAAAATATCAAGAAGAATTGGAAAAGGAACAGCTATATCAAAGTGCACAGAAGGAAGAAAAAGACTTTCAGCGAAGAAAAAAACTGACTTTGCAAAAGAACACAGTGAAACTGAAAAATATAGAACTTCTCGAACCTCGTCAGGAAAGTGGGGTCTTTAGCCTTGTATTACAATTATTGGCGCTTGAGCCAGGTCTCTTTGACTTTAAAGTAATTGACTATGACACTTCAATTGGATATGACCTTTTGGTCACTAAAGATTATGCACTGGACTTGAATAGAGCAGCGTTGAGGTTTGTAGAGATAAAACATGAGTTAAAACGAGACTTCAATCATTCCTTTAAGAAACTAGCGGCAGTAATCTGTTGGGACACCAAGCTTTCGAATGATGATGAAGTAATTGATCTAACAGGGGCTAAGAGGACTATGAAAATAACTCCTCCAGATGAAAAAGCTGAGAATAGTTGCACAAAGTATATGTTAGTCTCTGTTACAGAATTGCATAATATCGAGGTCTTCGTGCTAAAGGATTTTCTTCGTGAACGTCTCAAACTAGAGTTCAGACCCAGAAGTAGTGGGTAAAATAGTAGCAATCCCAAACTGCTGGGAATGGCGAGTCTCCTGTTTCCCTAAAGGGAGGAGATAATGGCTACCATAATTTTAGAAAACAAAGCACAAATTGATCTTGACCAAGACTTTTTAGCGCGTGTCAAGAATGAGGCAAATCTTCCTCCAGGGAGAGTGCTTTTAATTTTTCATGATGGGCCATTTCTGAAAGGTGCTCTTGGTGGATGTATACCAAAGTCTCTTCTTAATTACGCTCGCAATGAAAGAGTCCTTAATCCTTTTATTGAACGACGCTGGGATTGTAGTATTGTAATCTCGCAGAAGGCTTGCCTTTTGAAAGAACAATATCCAGCATACTTTACATATCTTCTTGGTCATGAGCTTGGACATGCTTATGTATGTCTATCAGACGTGTCCTTGCACATCCATTATTGTCTCATTCAAGAATTTATTAAAGAGGCATCTGGTAATAAAATAACACAGTGGCATGAACTACCACATGAGGTGTGTTTTGATCAATTTGGCATATATATTGTTGAACATTTGTTTTCCCGTGAAAAACTAAATATGGAGATAACACAAATGCTTAAGATGCCAAATTGCAAGGCTCGTATGCGTCTTGAGGCAATGTTGTCTTTACCTGGTTCTAATGATTTTGTCGACTTAAGAAACAACTTAATTAATTTTTCAAGGCCATATAAAGATAAATTAATAGAACTTTGGGAAAAAGATGCTGTGGAAACAAGCGACGATTCGCTCGCTAAGTTGATAGTTAATCATGACGATTTATTCAGGTGACTTGTTCACTTGTAGTTTCGTCTAACACAACTTTAATGTTATATAAAATTGCCGTCTATTAAACGAGAGAAGGAGTTGACATGACAGAAATCAAAATTGAAAAGCCATTAGAGGAAAAGCTGAAAGAGCTGGAAATAGATAAATGGAGCCTGTGGGAGTGTGAACCAAGCACATTTGAATGGTCTTATGGCTCAAATGAGGATTGTTATATTTTAGAGGGCAGGGCTAAAGTAAAAACTGCATCAGAAGAAGTTGAGTTTGGAAAAGGCAACCTGGTCCAATTCCCTAAAGGACTCAAGTGTACATGGATAGTTATTGAAAGGATTAAGAAGGTATATAATCTTTATTGATCAGAGATGATATGTTAGATAAAGCAGTATTATTGCTCGTCTATATTTTTTTGTGTCCTAGAGATTAATCGTAATGGACATAAGGATATAATTGCTCAACTTAAAAAACTTAAAAAACTTTGTGTTGATAAAACGTTAAAAAATGATAGAATTACTTTAAGATAAATTTTTAAATTTGTTAATACCACCGTATTGTTATAACTTTGACAAGGAAAGAGAGCGCATATGGCTTCATATGAGGGAGCTGAGTTTTATGAAAAATTTCTGACAAAAATCCCTTCATATTTTACGGGAAAAGCGTGGAACAGTATTGAGCGAATCGTACATTTAACAGCAAGTATACTTGCCATACTAATACCTATTATTATTTGGAAGTTTTCTCTTTCTGCCGATGACATTCTTGCTTTAATAGCCATTATAACTCTTGGTTGCCTTGCTAGTATATTTGCCCTTCTTTTTATTATTGAAGAATACAGATTGTCATCGAAAGCACGATATGCTGAAGCAATGAGTTCCCTCCATATGTGCATACATATTATTCGAGATATTCATTATAATTTAAACAAGCATAATATTTCTGATAATGATAGGTTTAATGACCTTTCTTTGTCTTTATGGGCATTGGCTCGATGTTTTTCTCTTACTAAAGCTGTCAATTGTCGGGTTTGTATAAAAAACATTGGTATTGACGAAGGGGTTTTAAAAGCAAAGAATCTTCATTCTCTTACTGATGAGGAAAGACTTAAATATATGTATGTTGAAACTTTATGTCGCGATATGGAAACACATAGGACGGGTGCATTTAAAGACGATGGGGATTATAAACATCACACTATAGGGGGAAATACAGATTTTCGAAAGATATTTCTTATGGATTATGACGCAAAACGTTATTGGTATTCTAATGACATTAGAGCTTTGGGACATCATTATCAAAACACACGACTTACTGAAGCTAAAAATTATAAAGACCTTGATTATAGAAGTGCTCTTGTTTTACCTATAAGAAAAACTACTTCAGGTATACAACACGAAAAACAGAAAGCACATAATCAGGATATCATCGGATTTCTTTGTATAGACTCAAAAACCAGAGGGATTTTCGATTATCGATATGATCCAGAGTTAGCAGCAGTTGTTGCTGACGCTTTATTTATTTTAATGCAAGATTGGTTCAAAATTTTACCAAAAACTATTTCGAGAGAAAAAAAGGAGATATATGAAAAAGTTTAATGAAAGATCTTTTTATAAAATAAACCAAAATACTTTTTTCGTAAAAACAATTAACTCTTCCAAAGTAATTAGATCTTATGTCCATTTATGTCCAAATGACATTCTTCAAACTGCTAAATTATATAATCAGAGTTCATTTGTCCCATCAAAAAAAATTTCTTCTTCTAGCGATGTTAACTAAATAATCTGGGACTAGATAAACTGTTGTATACAGAACTTCGCCGTTATAACGATAAAATTTTAACCGTATATCTCTCGCTTGTTTTTCATCAGAAGGCGGTGCTCTGATACTAGTCTCTTGAAACATATTATCCCTTGTAATTATCTTCTTCTTATCCAAGTTCATAACATCGTCTATTGACATATAAAGCAGAAGAATAGTTTTCTTTATAAAGTTTTCTATCATTATTTTGTATTGTTCAATTTCATAATTAGGTTACAAATCAAGGATGTCTATAGAGGTGTGTTTGATTTATAAAGTTTATAAAAAGATTATGGATACACATCAATGAAGAAAAAGCAAAGCATTACTGAATAGGTAGAAAGAGTCTGTCAGATAACCGAAAAAATAAAAACCACAAGCGGGCAGTTTTCAAGTCATGCCCGGGACTGTTTATTTATTCAGGCGGGTTTTGCCCTTCCATTTGCTCTCTCATCTGGTTTAATTTCCAGTCTGAAAATTTACTCTGCACTCTGTAAGAGGCTTCTGCTATCTTAAATGATGCTCGTTTAATCCTTTCTAAAGTTTTTAGAGCATCTTTCTCTCTTTTTCTTTCCAGCCTGATTCTGATGTCAAACCAGCTGTAATCATATCTTGAGCCTCCGATAAGAATTCTTACTTCTCTATCCACAGCTGCCTGCTTTGCCTTTTCATACGAAAAGAGCACCTCAGCCCAATCCTGCTTATTTTTCAGTATTATTGCTATCACAAACCAGGAATCTCTCTGCTGGCATTTCCATAATTCCACGCATATCTTATACTTATGCCTTATCATGTAACAGCCGGACTGAAAATCGCTGTCAGCATCCAGTATTGTTGAGACAGAAGGATTAAAGTGATCTTCGGAGAAATCTCTTATCCTGCTCTGCTGCTTTTGCTCAATTCTGCAATAGTTCCATGCAGGAGCTTGTTTTAAAAGCTTTTTCCAGTTAATAAATCTCTGATGCAGCTCCCTTGCAGCCTTTGCCGTGCTGAGCCTTTTGATAGTTTCTTTTATCTCGTCATACTTATCTTCCAGAGCCTGTTTGGCTCCCTGCATCATCTCGTATTCCAGAGCTGTCTTTTGGAACTTGAGCTGAATCTGTATAATCCTCTCTCCAAAATGCCCTGCTATCCTGTTAAACAATTCAATATTCTCTCTACTATTCCCCCTTATATTCTTCATCCCTTCTGCATATTCCCGAAAAAGCATCTGTTTTATTTTTATCACAAAAGCAGGAATACGCATCCTGTTATCAGCATGAACTTTTGTGATTTGTTTTGTGTTCTTACCAAGGCAGATCTTCTCCAAC
>JAUWOV010000010.1 GCA_030611945.1 bacterium
AAAAACTCTGGTTTGCCAATAAATAAATCATCATTTATTGTGCTGGAAAGTCCTGCTCCAGTGTCAGAATCAACCTCAACTCCATCAAAATATAACTTCTGATTGCCACTGCTATCCATTGTTCCTGCAAGATGATGCCAAGCTTCTGCAAGTAGTGTTTGAGTTTGACTTGTGTTCGTTATAGTTGTTCCATCATTTGTTATAAATCTAATTATATCATCGCTAGCTGCGTATTCTAATATAAAACCCCTACCTCCAGGAACCATTTGACTAGCGCCCTTGCTTACTATTCTCTGTCTTTTAATATCATCATTCGTATTAAACCACGCCTCAACCGTGATCGCATCAGTGATGTTAAGCGAGGCGTCATGACCGCAATTAATATAATCCCCACTCCCATCAAAACTCAACGCGCTCTGAAAAACTGCTGAATCCTCTGACGCATCTCCCCACTTACAGCCGTGAACAATGCCTGTATTGCTGTATGTGGATTCATCATACACAGTGGAATTATTTGCAGACTCGCCAGATAAGCCTACCCCTTCGTCAAAGTGCCAAAGAGCTCTCAAGTCACCCTCGTCTTTTCTCAGGCGCGAGTCTCCTCTTCTGTATGGTTCGTCGCCACTGCCTGGAATACTCGGGTCATTCCATTCTATTGTTTTCCACACAACAGGAGAATCAGCATCGTAAGTGGAGGAAAGCAGCACACCTGTGTCGTAATAAACACAGGTTGTTTCATCTCCTACTGTTGCTGCCGGCTCAGATGAAGCATATTTACGGATCCTAATCAAATCAACCCAGTAATCATGCCCGCCAAAAATGTATACTCGTGTGAATGAAGAATAAGATGAATCTGAACTGCTATGCTGACCATCCAATGACCCACCCACATATCTATTAGCAATTATCTCATTATTTGATTTTACAATAAACTGCGCTTCAACCCAAGTATCCGTATAACTTGTTACTCCTGATGTAGAGGTAGCAGCCCCGCTATAAGCGGTTCTTATATCTTTTCCAATTGCTCCAGAGTGTACATAACGCCATCCATAACCATTGCCACTATTATCTATTAAACCAATTCTATCAGCAGCGCCTCCACCGTAACCAGAATTTCTATTTAACCAAAATTCCAAAACTATATCTCTTCCCAAAGTTTGCCCTATATCTTTATAAGCACCATTTGGGTCGTTTGCAGTTGTTTTATGCGCTGAATAGGTTCCTTCATATTTTCTTGTGTTATCATGTTCCACTTCCCCGCTACCATATTTTGTCCATCCTGACCATGTTTCCATGTCGTCAAAGAACTCAAAAACTGCAGTTCCATTGCTTGCGGAACTCGCTGAAGAGTTGCCGTAATACATATATATCCTGCTTGTTCCGGAATTAGTAACTTTAACCCAAATAGTTGAAGTTCCAGTATCATCCCATTCCTCAATCCAGTAGGATAGAGAATTGTGATCAGCGTCATAAAATCTAATGTCTTCTCCAGCGGCTTCTACGTTATCATAAGGATTACCCATTTTCTCAGTAGTAAGTTCAACTTTTACTTGATAGTTATCCTGTGAAGTTGCAGGGACTAAAGTTATTGGTCTTTTATATTGCCATTCATTTGCGTCGATTGTATCAATTGATATTTGTCCCTCTACGCCAGTGTCAACATAGACTCCTGTATCGTAGCGGTCTGCAGCATACCAGAGACACTGCGAATCGCCTTCTGACCAATCGGTCTGGGTCCAGGAGAAGGCAGGAACGGAAGAGGCAAATAGTAAACAGATACCAAGAAACAATGGCAAAATTTCCGCATTGTAGGGGCGGGGGCTTGCCTCCGCCCGTCCACAGATTAAATCTTGAGTGCGTTTTAGAATTTTCAATTTTCAATTTCTAATTTCCAATCAATTATTAATTCTATAATTTCTAAGCCAATCAGGGCACGGCGCGCCGTGCCCCTACATTTAACCCGATTTCCGCATTGTAGGGACGGCGCTTGCCTCCGCCCGTCCTTCGATATTCGCATTTGTCATTCTTCCTCACCTAATATATAAACAAGCAACTTTCGTGCCAAAACTTAAAGACAGGCACAGAGGCACAGAGTTAGTAGAATGGCAGACGTTTTTGCTTTGTGCCTTTGGAACTTTGTGCCTATTCTTTCGTTTGCCTCTGTCACTTTGTGCCTTTTTAAATTTATAATTTATTTATAACCAGTCCTGTAAGTAATTTGGGATAGAAATATGTGGATTTTTGAGGCATAACTTCACCTTTAAGCGATATATTCTTAATCTGGCTGAGCTTCGTTGGATTTAAGAACAAGACAATTTGATAATTCTCATTATCCAGACAACTTATTGCTTCTTCTCTGTCAGATACGTAGTTTATATTCTTCTGGTGTTTCACACTTTCATCTGTAATTCCAAGTATGTTTTCAATAATTATCTTATGCAGGATTGCAACATCAAGCTCTTTCCACGCATCAGGTATATTTTCTTGAACAAGGGGTTTCAACCCCTTGCTTTTCAGAGTTAATGCGTAAAATTCTCCTTTTGAGGTATTACCTCTTCCCAAATATAGACCAAACACGTGTTTATCTATATTTTTATCCATATATTCAAATAGTTCTTTTTTGTTTGTACTGAGGACATCAAAATAAGCAGATAAATTTTGTTTAAATGTAGATTTGTCAAATCCAGGCAGATCTTTTATGAGTCTGTGGGTCGGAAGAACAACGAGTCCAGAATCATCCATTGCGCATAAGTACATCATGATGAAGTTATAAGGTTCGTCTCCCGTATGATTTTTATTTTTTTTAGCCATTTGTTTTTTATAATTAAGCGCTGTTTCATATCTGTGATGTCCGTCGGCAATGAAGACTTTTTTGTCATGCATGGCGCTAGTAATTGTATGAATGTCACTTTTGTCCGCAACTGCCCATAGTTTGTGTTTTTCTCCTTTTGTATCTGTAATATCTATAATAGGTGAGTCAGAAGTGTATTTTTTTAGTATTTGAGATATTGCGTTTCCATTCTCCTGATACAGCCCGAATATTTGAGAAAGATTCGCTTTGCATGCGCTCATTAATTTTAGCCTGTCTTCTTTGGGAGCGCTCAACGTTTTCTCATGGGGCAGAACAGTTCCCTGCTTAAAGTCTTCCAATTCCAGCAGACATATAAAACCTGTTCTTGTTATATCCTCTCCATTAATATTGAAGATCTGCCGATATATGTATATTGAGGGACTTTCGTCTCTTTTTATAATATCAGAGTCCAACCATTGATTAAGCAGGTTGCCTGCAGTGCTGTATTTATCACTTTCTCCGTCAGGCTCAGGCAGTATGAGTCTTGTGATATTATACGGACTGGAATCTAGATAGTCTTGTTTTTCCTGTTCAGAGATTACGTCATACGGCGGCGAAACAACCTTTTCTAAATCTCCAATTTTTTTACTGTTGTACTTAATCCCTCTAAAGGGTTTGATGACAGCCATAGTAGATAAAGCGTACTGTATTTGGGAATAAAATTCAAGCATTTTTGCGCTTGTAATTTAATAGGTGCTAAAGTATATTAAAAATGGAAACGGGCGGAGGCAAGCCCCGCCCCTACAATGTGGAAATCGGGAAGGATTTTATATGCACAAAATATTAGATGTAAAACAGTTATCAAAAGACATAAAAAGCATGACGGTCTCAGCACCAGAAATATCCAAAAGAGCAAAGCCAGGGCAATTTATAGTGCTTAGGATAGATGAGAAAGGAGAAAGAATACCTCTTACGATAAATGATTTTGATGTAAAAACAGGCAGTATTACCATAATATTTCAGGAAGTTGGGAAAACAACTAGAAAATTGGGAATGCTGAAAAAGGGGGATTTCTTAATTGATGTTGCGGGACCGCTCGGGCATCCGGGAAGGGTGGAGAAACTCGGCACGGTTGTATGTATCGGAGGAGGAGTCGGAGCAGCGGTTATATATCCTGAAGCCAGGGCATTAAAGGAGATAGGGAATAACGTTCTCTCAATAATTGGGGCAAGAAGCGGAGATATGATTATTCTTGAAGACAAAATGCGGAAAATCAGCGATGAATTGTTTATTACAACAGACGATGGCTCATACGGAAGAAAAGGCGTTGTTACAGATCCGTTAAAGGAGATATTGACAAAAAAGAAGATAGATCTGGTCATAGCTATCGGACCTATAATTATGATGAAGTTTGTATGTCTTATGACAAAGCAGTTCAACATTCCGACAATTGTTAATCTCAACCCTATAATGGTGGATGGTACAGGTATGTGCGGTTCGTGCAGGGTAACTGTGGGGAATGAGGTAAAGTTTGCGTGTGTTGATGGTCCTGAATTTGACGGACATCTTGTTGATTTTGATGAGCTTGCAAAAAGAAATGCCAGATTTGCAGAGGAAGAGAAGAAGTCTTCGTATGAATTTAAAAAGGAGTTATGCAGATGCAAAAAAGACTCCTAATGCCTGAGCAGCTGCCGCAGGATAGAATAAAGAACTTTAATGAGGTTGCCCTTGGATATACCGAGGATCAAGCAGTTGCAGAGGCAAAAAGATGTCTGCAATGTAAAAAAGCTCCGTGTATGCCGGGATGCCCTGTAGAAATAGATATTCCGGGATTTATAGAACTTATTGCAAAACGCAAGTTTTCCGAGGCGCTGAATATACTAAGAGAGAAGAATAATCTTCCTGCTATTTGCGGTCGTGTTTGTCCTCAGGAGACACAATGTGAAATAGTATGTACTTTGAAGAAAAAGGGAGAACCTGTTGCAATTGGGAGGTTGGAAAGATTTGCCGCAGACTGGGGGAGAAAGAATAGACGACAGACCACAGACCATAGACCACAGACAACAGGCGAAAAACCGCGAGCAGCAGTTATAGGGGCGGGACCGGCCGGGTTGACATGCGCTGGGGATCTGGCAAAAACAGGTTGGAAGGTTACTATCTTTGAATCTTTGCATGCGCCTGGAGGGGTGTTAAGATACGGTATTCCTGAATTCAGGATGCCGAGAGATGTTCTTGATTATGAGATAGAATATGTTAAAAATCTGGGAGTAGAGATTAAGACAAATATTATAGTTGGAAGAACTGTTACAATTGAGGAATTATTTGACGCAGGTTACAAAGCTGTATTTATTGGTACAGGCGCAGGATTTCCGTATTTTTTGGGAATACCGGGTGAAAATTATAATGGTGTTTATTCTGCCAATGAATTTCTTACAAGAGCAAATCTTATGAAGGCTTACAAGTTCCCTGAATATGACACTCCGATCAAGGTAGGAAAGAAGGTTGCTGTAGTTGGGGCAGGGAATGTGGCTATGGATTCAGCAAGAGTTGCGCTGCGTCTTGGAGCAGAAAAGGTTTGCATAATCTATCGCCGTTCGCGTTCTGAAATGCCTGCGAGAGCTGAAGAGATCCATCATGCAGAAGAAGAAGGAATAGAACTTAATCTGCTTACATTGCCTATTGAGATAATTGGGGATGACAAAGGCTGGGTCAAGCAGATGAGATGTCTCAAAATGAAACTTGGAGAACCTGACGATTCAGGAAGAAGAAGACCTGTCAAAATAGATGGGTCAGAGTATTTGGAAGACATAGATACAGTAGTTATTGCAATTGGGCAAGGACCGAATCCGTTATTGTTATCCCAAACTTCCGGACTGAAGCTGAATAAAAGAGGAAACATAGTTGCCGATGATATTACAGGAGAAACCTCTCTTGAGGGAGTATACGCTGGAGGGGACATTGTAACAGGCGCAGCTACAGTAATTGAGGCTATGGGAGCAGGTAAGAGAGTTGCCAGAGCTATAGATAACGGCGTAAATTCGAAGCACGAAGCACGAAATACTAAACAATATCAAATGACCAAAATATAAATGTTCAAAACAACGTTTTGAATTTTGAGAATTAGAATTTTAAATTTGTTTCGAGTTTCGGATTTAGGATTTCGAGTTTTGCTTTAAAGGAGTTCAGTGAATATTTACAAAGAAAAGACTATCGGCATTATAGGCGGAATGGGTCCTGCTGCAACTTCTGATTTACTCAGCAGAATAATAAAACTCACTAAAGCAAAAAAAGATCAGGATCATATCCATGTAATTGTTGATAATAATCCCAAGATTCCTGACAGATCTCAAGCAATATTCGAAAAGGGCAAGAGTCCTGTTCCTGCATTAATAGAATCAGGGAAAATGCTTGAGCGGGCAAAAGCAGATTTTATTATAATTCCTTGTAACACAGCACATTTCTTCTATGATGAACTTAAAGGGCATCTCAAAATTCCAATAGTTCATATGATAAGAGAAGTTGCAAAAAAGATTCATAAGGAATATCCTGATATTAGAAAAGTTGGATTACTATCTACTCAAGGCACAATAAAAGCCGGGTTGTATCAGAAAGAGCTGAAGGATTTTGGGATAGAGGTAATCAAAGTTGATGAGAAAGTACAGGATATGGTTACTGAGGCAATATTCGGGGCGGGGGGAATAAAATGCGGATGTCTGGAAGGAAAGAGTAAGAAGCTGATTTATAATGCAATTGATAATCTTATAAACAATGGTGCAGAACTTATAATAGGCGGATGTACGGAGATCCCGCTTGTGGTAGATTTAGAAACAGTTGTTTTGCCATTTATTAATTCTAATCAGGTATTAGCAGAGTCAGCTGTAAGTATAGCTAAAGGCGATTGATGCATAAGGATATAAAAAAGAAGCTTAAGCAGATTGATCTGGACCATATCTGGCATCCCTTTACTCAGATGCAGGAGTATGAAAAAGAGGAGCCGGTTATAATAGAGAAAGCGTATGATTCTTTTCTCGTTGATATTGACGGCAAGAAATATCTTGATGGTGTTTCATCTCTCTGGGTTAACGTTCACGGCCACAGAAAAAAAGAAATAGACAGAGCAATAATAAAACAGATCAAGAAAGTATCGCATACAACACTTCTTGGATTGTCTAATACACAAGCAATATGTCTTGCTAAGAAACTAGTTGAGATTACACCTCCGAATCTTAAAAGGGTATTTTTCTCTGATAACGGCTCTACAGGGGTAGAAATAGCTTTGAAAATAGCTTTCCAATACTGGCAGCAGAAAGGAGAATCTCAAAAAAACAAGTTTGTCTCCTTTATTGGGGGATATCATGGAGATACTTTAGGCGCAGTTAGTGTTGGCGGTATGGACGTTTTTCATAAGAAATATAAGCCGCTTTTATTTAGTAATTTTAAAGCGCCATATCCATATTGTTACAGATGCTCAAAAACATTTCGGCTGTGTAATATGGCATGTTTGAAAAAATTAGAAAGCATACTGGAGCGAAAACACGACAAGATTATTAGCGTGATTATAGAGCCGTTGGTGCAGGGCGCAGGAGGGATTATAATAGCTCCAAAGGGTTTTCTTAGGGCAGTAAGCAGGTTATGTAAAAAGCATGAGGTATTATTAATAGCAGACGAAGTAGCTACGGGTTTTGGCAGAACAGGGAAGATGTTTGCTTGTGAGCATGAAAAAGTGAGACCCGACATTATGGTTGTATCTAAGGGGATAACAGGTGGATATCTTCCTCTGGCAGCCACATTAACTACAGAAGAAATCTATAATCAGTTTTTAGGTGAGCACGATGAGTATAAAACTTTTTATCATGGACATAGTTATACTGGGAACTCTCTAGCCTGTGCAGCTGCATTGGCAAATATAAGTATTTTTGAAGAAGACAGAGTTCTTGAATCCATGGAGGAAAAGATAGAATTTTTACAGGTCGGGCTTAAAGGCTTTAATAAGCTGGCTCATGTAGGAGAGATCAGACAAAAGGGTATGATAGTAGGAATTGAGTTGGTTAAGGACAAGGATAGTAGGAAACAATATCCTTCAGGAGCGCGAATAGGGCATAAAGTGATTCTGGAGGCTAGAAAAAGAGGATTGATTATTCGTCCTCTGGAAGACGTCATTGTTTTAATGCCTCCATTGAGTATTAGAATTAAGGAACTCAGCCATATTCTAAAGATAACCTATGATTCCATTCAGGCAGTTACGGAATAGAGCAAGGCACAAAAAGTCCCCCTTTGAAATTTGACATATATGCATGTTTGATGCATAATAATGCATATATATTATATGAAAGGAGTTGCTATATGAGAACAACATTAAATATTAAAGACGACTTGATAAAAAAGGCATCAAGGCTTACTGGAATCAATGAAAAAACCACTCTGGTCAGATTAGGTTTGGAAGCATTAATTGCTCGAGAAGGAAGCAAAAGACTGGCTAAATTAGGAGGGAGTGAAAAGAACTTACATATTATACCCCGCAGGAGAGTGAATTAATGGTTCTTGTTGATACATCAATATGGGTTTCTCATTTACGCAATGGTAATTCTAAACTAGAGCAGTTCCTGAATGATGGAGATGTAGTTTGCCATCCTTTTATTATTGGAGAACTTGCATGCGGCAATATTAAGAACAGGAGGCTAATTCTATCATTGCTTAGTTATCTCCCCATTGTTGACATGATAGATAATGAGGAAGTATTGTTATTTATTGAAAAACAGGACTTAATGGGTAAAGGGGTTGGTCTTATTGATGTTCATATTCTTGCAAGTGCGCTATTAAGCGAGGTTCCTTTATGGACATTGGATGTCAAGTTACAACACGAAGCTTCTATATTAGGGATAGCGTATCATATAAATATTACATAGATAATAAAATGTCATGAATAAAAAATCTCTTGAAGCGAATAATGGATAAGGATATATTGAGCAAATGGATATAATAACAAAAAATTATCGCAGGTTTTTATGCGCGATCTTTGTGGTTGTTGTACTCTGCACAGGCTGCGCTACAAAAATCCCGTTTACTCATCAGCTTAGAGAGAAGTACAATTTAACGCCTCAGAAACTGAAAAATATTCAGTATTATGTCTCTGCGCCCATCACTCTCCAAAGGGAATTAGCGAAAGAGGAAACAAGTTTAGATAAACATGGTCTTCGTATTGTAGACAAGGGAAAAGTAGAGGAAATAAGAATAAAGCGCGGGACTCCCTGTATCGCAAAAGAAATAGGCGAATATTGGATAAAAGTCAGTTTTGAGTCGGATAACACTCTTATGTTTGGATCTCTTGTGAAAGACAGCGATGTTTGGGGAGGCAGATATAATCTGGTAGCAGAAGATGCTAAGGGGAAAATGACTTATAATGATAAAACTTTCTATGCAATAGACAGAAGCTGGTCTGCATACCTGCAGATAAAATTTAAGTCTTTAAAAAGCGAACTTAAGAAAAAGTCTAAGAAGATAAAAGGCCGTCAATTAAAATGATAAAAATGTTAGCTTTGGTTGTTTTTGTAGTTTTGAGTTCTGTTCTTTTTACAGGGTGCGCCTCGTCAATAATGAAGATTAAGGTGGATACAGGGGTGAGTAAAGAGGAGCATGAAGCCGTAAAGGGCAGGATTGAGGAGTTTTATGGCAATAATCCACAATTAATTGAGGACCAGAGGCTGAAGCAGAAGAACGTACTCAAATTTCTTGATGACAACAATATCAAGTATTATAGATATCATGATCTGGCTCAGATATATGTAAACGTAACCGGCCAAATTTTTCTGGGAAAGTGTTCCGGAGCAGGAGGAATGAAAAGTGGGAAAGCAACTGGAGGAGAGGAGTGCGTAGTTAGGATGAATTTGCGTTCAGGCTTGTCTAAAGATATCATTGCTGTGTACGTTTTTGGGAGTCTTGGAGGAAGCGCGTATATTCATGCTCCCTACGTATTTAGCATTATTGAAAGAACAGTGGAAATTACAGGGCATACATTTTACGGCAGGCTCAACATTAACAGAACTGAAACGTACTGGGCAGAAACCTCCATTGCCATGGATTCTTACACTATAGCGAGCCGGATAATGCCGTACCCGAACGGCACTTGGGTCAACAGCCTTGACACTTATGTGGTGCCGGCTTCGTCGTTTCGCGGCAAAGAAAGTGGCTTACATACAGAATTTCAGAATTTGCTGGACTTATTGGTAAAGCTGGGAGGCAGAGGTGAAACAAACAAAAACATCATGGGAGCAGACGATATTTTAAAAAAGCAGTAAAAAACAAATCTGTTTATGATATAATGTTATTAATCAAAAAAAAGGAGAGATGATGAAAAAATTAGTTTTGGTTGCTTTGGCGGTTTTAAGTTCTGTTTTCTTTGCAGGATGCGCAACATACAGGCTTGTAGGAGTATCAGTGCAAACGGATATTAATAGAGATGTTTTTTCTGAAACAACCAAGGTTCCTGATTTTCAGCAGCGCATGGAAAAATACAAGAATATTGTAGTAAGTCTTCCAAAGGATTATTATGACTCAGGTACTACTTCAGCAAGTAAAGGCATAAGCGGGGCAGAAGTTCTTCTTAGGGAATCGCATGCTTTATGGATAACGGAGATTGAGCGGGAATTTCTGAAGAAAGGATATCGCGTACTCTCCAGACAAAAATATCAGGAACTGCTTAGAGAAAAGAAAGTCAAGACTTCAAAGGAAGCTGGAGCTTTGCTTGGAGCTGACATAATCGTGCAAATTAATTCGCTGGAATATAATCCAAAGGTATCAATCAAGCAGAAGACAAAAGCGGACTTGAGCTTCTATAAATCTAACTCAAAAGGCAGGAAAAAGGGGATTATGGCAGTCTCGCCGAAAGAGGCAAAGATCTTGTCGGATATGGTAAGCTGGCTTGTTGACACCAGCTTTGAACCGTTTGCGTATATGGCTCTTCTTGATTGCAAGCTGATTGACGCCAAAACAGGTGAGATTGTCTTTTTCTACAAAACACAGCTTCTCAGATTAAAATCCGGACGTGAGCCACGCATGGAAACAAGTTACCTTTTTAGACGTCTTGATTCAAAATGGCAGCACCTGCGTTTACCTAAGCAGGGGAAAACGGCCAAAGAAAAAGTGCTGACTTTCCAAATACATGCACAAGCAGGTGGAACCAGAGAAGCTTCACAGTTGATTCAGTCAGAAATGATCCGCACAATATGTTCCGACTTTGCGAGCAATCTTCGAGGTCGCGGCAATTAATACTTGGAATGGGCGGAGGCAAGCCACGCCCCTACAATGAATATTTATTACAGAACTATAATTGCGTTGACAGTATGTTTTCTTATTACATCATGCGCCGGAAGTAGGCAGCAGGTAACGCTTAATAAGCATCCGCAGGCTCCTGATTTTACATTAACGAGTCTTGATGGCAATAGAGTCTCTCTCTCTTCATTCATTGGCAAAGTTGTTATTCTGGAGTTCTGCTATAGCTGGGATCCTCTTTCAAAAAAGCAGGCAGAATATATGGAAAAGGATTTGGCTTGCAAAAACTGGATGTGTTGGAACCTGTTATCTTAAAATTATTGTAGACATATATGCAGGTTTGATACATAATAATGCATATAGCGCTAAAGGATTGTAAAAATGACTTATGTTCAGGATGGCGAAAAAACCAAGATTCTACTATCAGCTCAAGTGCGTAGTTCGGGATATCGACGCAATCTGAAATCGTTCGCAATCTCAAAAATCGCGACCAGGGTTCTGAGCGCGCTTTATAACGAATTTCCTCCGGTGGTCCGTGTCGAATCCACAAATTACTGTAACTCTCGCTGCATTATGTGTCCTCATCCCAAGCAGACCCGTAAATTAGCAACGATGTCGGTTGACCTGTTCAGGAAAATCGCCAGGGAGTGTTCCCACCATCGGATCCGAAAGATGCATTTGCACAATTTCGGAGAGCCACTGCTTGACAACTCCTTGGGAGAAAAGCTCGCCATTGCCAGAGATATGGGTATCAACCAGATTAAATTTTTTACCAACGGCTCATTGCTTTACGGCAGGAAATTGGAAGCGATACTGAATGCCCCGCCGAGCGAAATCAAGATCAGTGTTGACGGCGCGACGAAGGAAACATACGAGAAGATACGCGTTGGCCTGAAGTTTGAACAGACGCGCAACAACATACTTAATCTGATGGAAGAAAAAAAGCGGCGGAAACTGAAAACGAGGGTAGTCATTACTTGGGTTACATTGCCAGAAAACAGGCACGAAGTAGAGGCCTTCCGAAAATTTTGGGAGGCAAAGGTAGATAAGATAGATATCGGTAGGGAGCACAACTGGGCGATGGAACCTGTTTCGCAGGGACTGCCTGCTATTCATGCCTGTCTGCGCCCATGGGAGTCGTTAACGATTTTGGCTACCGGTGAGGTTGCCCTCTGCTGCCTTGATTGGGACGGCAAGGTGATTCTGGGAGATGTCAACAAACAAAGCATCAGTGAAATCTGGAAAGGTTCTCTCTTAAAGGAGATCCGCAAAGCGCATATTGCCACGGATTTTTCAAATCTCCCGCTCTGCCAGAGATGCAGCAAGATTTTGTGAAAAATATGAGCATAAGCGAAGTCACACCATTCCCCGAACAGATACGCCTTGAAAACACAAACGCCTGCAATGCCCACTGCGTGATATGTCCGCGGGAATTGCAGACCCGCAAGATCGGTTTTATGGAATCAGTGATGCTTGACCGCATTCTCTCTGAAGCGAAGGGCAGAAGAATTACGAAGTTCACCATTCAGGGCTATGGCGAGCCGCTCCTTGACAAGCACTTTTGCGAATATATGCAGCGTGCAAAGAACGAGCTTGGCTGCCCGACATTTACGGTCAGCAACGGTTCCATCATCACGCCGGAGCTGGCGTGGGAACTGGTTGCCTGCGGACTTGACAAGATCAAAATAAGCTTCTACGGTACTAACAAAAAAGAGTATGAGGAAATCCACAAGCCATTGAAATACGAGGAAACGTACCGGAGTATAATGAACTTGGTGGAAGCGAAACGCAAAGCATGTTCAAAGATGGTAATCCGGCTGCAGTATATTGGTAAGCTGTGGAAATTCATCCCGTTCAGCATCCGCTGGCTTGGCAAGGTGATGGTTGGTTACAACACCCTCCACAACTATGGCAATGGACGCAGTTACAGAACGCCTGAAGAGAAAGCTAAAGACTGCCCTATTCTTTCCGCTTCCATCCTGCAGGTGTTGTGGAACGGTGATGTTGTCCCATGCTGTTATGACTTTGACGGCAAGATGGTGCTCGGCAACCTCTACGAAGAAAACATTGAAAGGATCTGGCATGGCGAACGCTACACGGAACTTCGCAGAGCCCATGTGAGTCGTGACTTCTCCGATTGGCCGATTTGTAGAATTTGTGACAAACGCTTCAGATAAAATGGAAATTAGAAACTAAAAAATTAAAGATACAGTCTTTTGGATTTTTAACATATGATGAGTAACTTAATGAACAGTGCAATTGCTGACAGGATGTCTTTAATAGATTCTTCCGGGATAAGGAAGGTTTTTGCTTTGGCTTCTAAATTAAAAAATCCGGTAAATCTGAGTATAGGTCAGCCGCATTTTGATGTACCTCAAGAAATTAAGAAAGCGGCTATAAAGTCAATTCAAAAAGGATTGAATAAATATACACTTACTCAGGGTATCCCTGAATTAAGGGAAAAGATTAAGACTCAACAAAAGGAGAAAAATATAAGTTTAGAGGAGATAATGATTACTTCCGGGGTCTCAGGCGGGCTTATGTTAGCCTTTATGTCTCTTATTAACACTGGAGATGAGGTTATCGTATTTGACCCTTATTTTGTAATGTATAAACATCTGATTAGGGTAATTGGAGGCATTCCTGTTTTTGTTGATACATATCCGTCATTTAATACTTCTGTTGATAAGGTTGAGCAGGCGATATCTAAAAAAACCAAAATTATTGTTCTAAACAGTCCGTGCAACCCGACAGGCGCTGTATATAGCAAGGGTCAGTTAAAAAATCTTGCGGATATAGCCAAAAAATACAATATTCTTATAATTTCGGATGAAATTTATAATGAATTTGTTTACGTGGAAGATTCTGTTTCAATTGCAGAAATCTATAAAAACACATTAGTACTGAATGGGTTCTCAAAGACATACGCTATGACAGGATGGAGACTTGGCTGGGCTGGGGGACCGAAATGGCTGATTGATGAGATGATTAAATTGCAGCAGTATACTTTTGTCTGCGCTCCTTCAATTGTTCAGTATGCAGGGCTTAACGCATTAGAGTATAATCCGGGACACTTAATAGATTCATATAAAGAGAAAAGGGATTTGATGTATAATGGGCTAAAGGATTATTTTGAGATATTAAAGCCGGAAGGCGCATTTTATATGTTTGTAAAGACTCCGGACGGGGTGACTGACGAAGAATTTGTTAGCGAAGCTGTGGAGAACAATTTATTAGTCATACCAGGAAGTGTGTTTTCAGAAAGAAATACCCATTTTCGCATCTGCTATGCTGCGGAGAATAAGGTGCTTTATAAAGGTATAGAAATTCTTCAAAACTTATCAGGGAAGTAATATGTCTAGCTTATCTGCAATAGTCTTGACCAATAATTCATTCAGTACATTAGAGAAATGTCTTGAAAGCATTAAATGGATAACCGACATAGTTATAGTAGATTCAGGAAGCACGGACAGAACAATTGAAATAGCTAAAACGTATACTGATAGAATATATTATAACAAGTACATAAATTATGGAAGACAACTAAATTGGGCACTGAAGAAGATAGCGAGTGACTGGATATTGGTAGTTGACTCTGACGAAGCAGTAACAGCTGAGTTATCAAAGAATATAAAAGAGCTTATAAATGGCAAACCTGTTCCGAACGGCTATTATATACCTCGCAAGAATTATTTTTTAGGAAAACCAGTTAACTATTGCGGATGGTATCCTGACTATGTCTTGCGGCTATTTCGGCGTGAGGGAGCAGTATACAAAGATAGAGAATTAGGTTCAAGCGTTGAGTTGAAAGGGGAAAAAGGCTATTTATGCGGAGATCTGATTCATCAGCCGTACCGTAATCTGGAGCATTATTTCCAAAAGTTCAATAGATATACTGATTCAGCTGCTAAGGAAATATTAAAGAGGAAACATAGGATAGGAATATTTCATTTAGTTTTATGGCCTTTTGGTAAGTTCTTCAAAATGTATATTCTTAAAATGGGATTTTTGGATGGAGTTGTAGGAATAGTGGTGTGCGCATTAGGCGCTTTTTATGTGTTCTCTAAATATGCAAAAGCATGGGAAAGAAAATGCCGGAGATAAATACCGCGCAAGTTAAAAAAATTGTCATCAGAAGCGTTAACTGGATAGGCGACGCTGTTATGACTACGCCGGCAATCACACAACTGGCAGAGAATTTTCCAGATGCAAAAATTACCGTTGTTGTAAAAGAGTGGGTTAAAGATGTGTTTATTGGCAATCCATTTGTTGACGATATTATTGTTTGCAATCCAAGGAACCTGATCGGATATATCAGATTGATTAAGAAGTTAAGAAAGGAAAGATTAGATATAGGAATAGCCTTTCCTAATTCTTTTAGTTCAGCATTATTTTTATTTTTAATTGGCTCAAAGTATAGAGTGGGATATAAGACGGATTGTAGAGGCATGTTTTTAAACATAAAGACTCCACGCACAAGGGAATGGGAATTCGAAAAGCTCAGGATAGATTATTTTTTAAATATAGCTAATTTAATAGGCGAAAAGCAAGCAGATAGAGAACTGGTTCTAAATGTTTCAAAAGAGGCAGAAGCCTTTGCAAAAAATTTTCTTAAGGAAAATAAGATAGATGAAACAAATACAATAATAGGATTTAATCCCGGAGCTGCGTATGGGAAAGCAAAGCGCTGGCCTGCTAAAAAATACGCAGAATTAGGCTACAGATTGATTAGCGCTTATAATGCAAAATTAATTCTCTTTGGCAGTTCGCATGAGCAAAGCCTTTTAAATGCGCTGGCAAAAGAGTTGAGAAATAAATGCGCTATAGCAGCTGGAAGAACAACTCTTCAGGATAGTATAGGGCTGGTTAATAAATGCAAATTATTTGTAACGGGAGATACAGGTCCTCTGTATATTGCATCTGCGTTAAGAGTTTCAACACTGGCAATCTTTGGCCCGACAGATCCTGATACAGTTGCAATTCCATCTGAAAAATTACAGATAATATATAAGAGAGTTAGCTGCTCACCGTGCTTTCAACGAGAATGTCCAAATGACCACAGATGTATGGAAGGGGTGAGTGTGGAAGAAGTGTTTGCTGAAATTTCAAGAATGATAAGGAAATTCGTGTAATGGAAAGTCTATTCTTTGCAATAAATTTTTTAACTATTCTTCCATTTGAGAAATTCTCAAGAGATATTAAAGAAGAGAAAATAAAGGACTCCGTCCTGTTTTTTCCTGTTGTTGGCATACTTCTTGGATTGATGCTTTCTATTATCTATTTAATCTTTAGAAACGTGTTCTCTCCACTTGTGTTGAGCGCATTCATTGTAACAATACTTGCAATACTAACAGGAGGACTGCATCTGGACGGATTTATAGATTCTATAGACGGCTTATTCGGAGGTAAAAATAAAGAAGACATTCTAAAGATAATGAAGGATCATAATGTGGGCGCGTTCGGCGTTATTGGAGTAGTATGCTTGTTAATGATAAAATTTGCGCTTATAGGTTCTTTTTCTAAAGATATATTTTTAAAGGCAATATTCATAATGCCTGTTCTTTCCAGAAGCAGCATGAGTTTCGTTTTATTATTAACGCCAAGTTCAAAGAGTAATGGATTAGGAAGCGCTTTTGCTGGAGAAAGGAAAGCGGTGTATTGGTTAATTCCTGTACTTATTCCTTACATTCTTACAATCTTACTGTTCGGAATAAAGGGGAATTTCATCGCTTTTTTCGTTTTGTTGTTTGCGCTTATTGTGCGAGGATATTTTTTGAAGAAGATAGGTGGTATCACAGGAGACACTCTGGGCATGTTGAATGAGTTAGTGGAGGTGTTTGTTCTATTTAATGTGATATTGTTTATTTAAGGGGATGAGTTGAGTATATTAGTAGTAGGTTCTGTTGCTTTGGATTCTGTCAGGACTCCATTAAAAGAAGCAAAGGATGTTCTGGGCGGTTCAGCATCTTATTTTGCATATGCAGCGAGCTATTTTGGAGAAGTCAGTTTAGTAGCAGCGGTAGGACACGATTTTCCACAGCAGTATATGGAGCTGTTTAATAAAAAGGGAATAGATATTACCGGGTTGAAAAAAAAAGATGGTAAAACATTCAGATGGTCAGGAGTTTATAAGAAAGACATTAATCAAAGAGAAACATTATCTGTGGATCTGGGTGTTTTAGGGGACTTCTATCCTGAACTTTCAGATGGACACAAGAAATCAGAATATGTTTTTCTCGCAAATATTGATCCTGAACTTCAGCTACATGTTTTAAATCAGATTAAAAATCCGAAACTTGTTGTCTGCGATACAATGGATATTTGGATAGAGAACAAAAAGAGCGAACTTCTGGAGGTATTTAAGCGAGTAGATGTAGTTATGCTGAACGACAGCGAGGCAAGGCAGCTGGCTAAGGAATCTAATCTAGCAAAAGCGGCTGATAAAATATTAAAGTTAGGCGCGAGATATGTAGTGATAAAAAGGGGAGAACACGGAGTGATGTTCTTTAGTAAGGACACCAACTTTGCTTTACCGGCGTATCCGGTAAAAAACGTGCTTGATCCTACAGGCGCAGGAGACAGTTTCGGCGGCGGATTCTTAGGATATATTTCTAAAAAGAATGATACAAGCTGCAATGCTATTCGTAACGCACTTATTTATGCAACAATAATAGCATCTTTCACTGTGGAGGATTTTAGTCTTAACAGGTTAATAACTCTTAAAGAGCATGAAATAAAAAAGCGTATCGGGGAGTTTAGGAAGATACTAGCAGTAGAAAGTTTGACATAGCCTTTTGGCTATGTATAATAAAAGCATTAAATTCGAAGCACTAAGCACGAAATACTAAACAATATTAAATAACAAAAATTCAAATGTCCAAAACAATGTTTTGAATTTAGAAAATTAGAATTTAGAATTTGTTTAGGGTTTCGGATTTAGAATTTGGGATTTATAGAGATGCGGGTGTAGTTCAGTGGTAGAACTTTAGCCTTCCAAGCTAATAGCGTGGGTCCGATTCCCATCACCCGCTCCAGACAGAGAAGCGCTTGACAAAGCGCCATTTCTTGACAATATAAAACGGCAATGATAGAATCCTGTTTGAAATATGTTAATTGAGCGGAAGATTTTTTATGGCTAAAGCTAAAAACGGCATAGGTCTTGATATCGGAAGCAATTCCATTAAGATTGTAGAGCTTGAAAAAGCTTCTCAGGGAATAGAGCTTAAGAACGCAAGTATTGTCAGTATAAAGACGAAGGATGGAAAGTCGGAAGAGGAAAATATACTCTCTGCGCTTACAGAGGCAATCGCTTCTTTCGGAAAACTCACAAAATCTCAACTGGTTGTATCTATGCCAGGGCGGTCTGTTATTGTCCGTCATTTTAAGGTTCCGTCCGTAGGAGCGAGCAGAATAAAACAGATCATAAAGTACGAAGCCCAACAACAAGTTCCATTCCCATTAGAAGAGGTTATTTGGGACTATCAAATTCTAAAAAGTGAGGATAAAGCAGCCCAAGAAATAAATATTGCATTAGTTGCTGTAAAATCAGGGTTGATTAATGATCTTCTAGCCAGAATTTCCGGACTAGGAATAGCCCCGAATCTAATTGAAGCTACTTCATTTGCAGTATTCAATTGTGCTAAATTTAATGATGTGCTGGACAATGGACCGATTGTACTAATAGATATAGGAGCAACATCATCGGATATTAGTGTTGCAAAGGGGAAGCAATTAGTTTTTACCAGATCAATACATATTGCAGGAAATGACATTACTAAAGCAATTCAAAAGGAGCAGAGCATAGGGTTTGAAGATGCTGAGAAGGTAAAATTTAAAAAAGAAGACCTTAATGCAGCTGTATCTGTTTTGGAAACCTTGAGTGGTGAGATACATCGGTCAATTAGTTTTTATATGTCTCAGATGGATAGAAAATCAGAATTTAGGAAGGTTGTTTTAACCGGACAGACTTCTAACTTGAAAGAGATTGCAGAGTTCCTATCTAATAATCTCAAAATGGAAGTGGTTGGATTAAATCCTTTTTCAAATATTCTGATCAGTGACAAAAAGATGCTGGATATTGTTAATCAAAGTCCTAATGCATGGAGTGTCGCTATTGGGTCCTCCTTAACAGCGCTTAAGGAATCTGATACAAAAGCAAACCTTCTTCCTCCAGAATTAATTACAGAGAAGAAACTTAAGAAGAAAAGAGCACCATTAATTATGTCAGCGGTTCTGTTGATATTAATCTTTATAACAATGCATATATTTACGCTTCAAAATTATATGATCAAGGATTCCAAGCTGCAGAGGATAAAGGATATATTAAAGAAGTACGACTCCTTTATTCCCGGAATAAAGGAGCTGGAAGAAGAAAGAACAAAGGTAAAGCAGAGATTAAAGGTTTCTAAGTCTGTAATTTTTAAGAGAGATTTGTGGACCAGGACGCTAATGGAAATAAGCAGACTTACTCCTTCCGATATTGTTATTTCACAATTTTCTTCAATGGTAAAAGAAAATGATAATACTTTGCTGATAAGCGGACTGGCAGACTCGTATCCTGCTCTGAATAATTTTATTTTACGATTGAAATTTTCTCCGTATTTTAAAGATGCTAAGCTGGTTTCCACAAAAGAAAACAAAGGTTCTGTTGATCAGGTTAATATCCAATTTGAGTTAAATCTTGAATTAAAGAAGAGATAGAATATTGAAACGTATTTCTGAAAAATATATCCTTATAGGAATAGGTGTCCTAACTTTGATTATTCTTGCTGTGTTGTATTTTTCGTTAGCCGGTCCTGTAAGAAAAAAAGAACGCATTGCAGACCGCCAATACACTTCTGAATCCGCTAAACTGAGAAAGTATCTGTCCAGAATTGAAGGACCTCCGTCAAAAGAAATTATCAAGGTATTGGAGGAAGGTAATAAGAGGTTAGAAAAAGAATATGAATTAGTAAAGAAGCGGCTGACTTTTGAACAAAGCGCCAAGATACCAACCTCAGGGAATCCTGTGCTTTTCTTTCAGCAGGAGTTGCTTACTGTAAGAGGACAGATGCTTAAACTCTCCAGTAAATCAGGTGTAGAGATTCCTCTATCATTGGGATTTTCTGATGCAATGCCGGATGGGAAACAGGTTCCCGCTTTATTGAGGCAGTTAAGAGTTGTACAGGATATTCTTAAACTTAGTATCAATAGCAACTTACTTTCGGTTAATAGCTTAACATTTGGTGAAATTTCAAATAAGTCCTATTTTGAAGAAGTTCCTATAGAACTTACTGTGAATGGCAGCCTTATGGCAATCACTCAGTTTTTATATAACGTGCAAAACGCTTCTGAACTATATGTTGTAGAGAAAATTTCTATAACTTCAAAGGGAGCAAATATGCTTTCTCTTGAATTGTTAATAAATACAATTGTTTGGATTTGAAATAAGGCACAAAGTGACAAAGTTACAAAGGCACAAAGAGAGCAAAAAGCATAAACTATGTGCCTTTTGTGCCTATGTGCCTCTACTTGAACATCCATAGAATTGGAGACGAGAATTGAAGACAAGATTAATTCAAATTTTAGCTTTTCTCAAAGATAGTTTTGAGAGAGTGATTTTTTGGTTTATTCTTGCTGTTTTTCTCTTTCTTTCTGTTAAACTTGGTACACAGTGGGGCAGTAAAGGAGCGGGTATGTCTGTGGAGGCTGAATTTGGGTTGGAACAAAGATATAATCCAGATGTCTTGAATAAGGATATTCCAAAAGAGGAAACTTTAGGCGCTTCTGCCGGACTTTTTACTAAAAAGCCTATTCTATACTATCGCGATTTTTATAAACGTAACGCGTTTTCTTCTGTGCCAGGACTTAAGATTAAAGAAAAGCCTGTAATAAAAGGGACAGTTATAAAGAAAGTACCAGCAGTAGCGTATGAGTATATCGGTGTTATTGATATTGGAGGACTGGTTGCAACAGTAAGAAATAAAAGTACAGGAGAAGGATTTTATGTGAGAAAAGGTGAGCTTGTTGAAAAACTTAAAGTTCTTGACATAACAAAAACTTACGTGCTATTATCCGACGAAGATAAGAAGAAGGACATAAAGATAGAGATTAAGAAATAATCCCAGGAGGTTCAACAATGAAAAAATATAAATTAGGTGTAGTTTTATTGACTTTTTCTTTCCTAGTCGTTCACTTTACATGTCCAAAAGTATTTAATTTTTGCCCTCAGGTCTCTTCAGTATTTTCCAGTCAAGTTGTTTACGCTGATACAAATTTGTCAAAGAGTGATCAGGAGAAAGTAAAGGAATATTATAAATTAGCCAGGCAGTATTATAAAAAAGGTAACTATGAAAGAACAATTGCTGAATGTCAGAAGATGCTTGAAATTGATGCCTACAATGCCAATGCTCATAAGCTGATTAAAAAATCAGAGGAACGACTGAAAAAGTTAAAAGCGAAAAAGGTTGAAAAACAGCGCGAGAAGGAAAAACAGATAGAAAAACAAGCCGAGAAGCAGAAGCAGAGAAAGATTGCTGAATTGTTTGGTGTTGCAAATGGTCTGTATTCAGATAAGAAGTATGATGAGACAATAGCGCAATGTATGGGAATCCTTAAAATTGATTCAGATAATAAGTCCGCAAAAAAACTGACTGTAAAATCGGAAGAGCGCATTCAAATTGCCAGAGAAAAGGAATTAGTTGATAAGAAAAAGATTGCTGAACAAGCGCGTTTAGAAGCGCAGAAGCAGGCAGAGAAAGATCGCAAGCTCAGGGAAGAAGCCAAAGAGGAAAAGATAGACAGGTTAGTGAGGAAAGCCAAACAGCTATATAAAGATAAGGATTACAAACAGGCTCTTATTATATACCAAGAAGTTCTCAGCATAGATTCCGAGAATAAAAAAGCTTTAAAAATGGCAGAGAAGACAAGAGAAAAAATTGACATCTCTGAACAGGAGACAGCAAAGAAGGCATCAAAACTTGCGAAACTGAAAGCAGAAGAAGACACCAAGAAAGAATCAGCGTTAATAGCTCTTCAGAAAAAGAAGATAAAAGAGCGCAAGCAGACTGAAAAAGAAGAATTAGAGGACAGAATAGAAACACATTATAAGAACGGCAAAAAATTATACCGTAATGACGAATATTCTGACGCAATTAAAGAATTCAATGCTGTTTTGAGTCTTGATTCTGCGCATGAAGGGGCGAAGGAATACCTAACAGCCTCAGAGGAGTCGCTTAAAGAGCAGAATGAAAGGATATCTGTCCAGCAGGCAAATACTGCAAAAAAAGAAATAGCGAGGAAAGAGAGTTTAAGGAAGAGGGATATACAGGATGGCATTAATAATGCCAGAGTACAAATCGGGAATGGAGAATATGATAAGGCAGTTAATATCCTTGAGAAATTGCTTCCTGGTATTCCCGAAGAATCCTTGCGTAAATCAGCAGAGTTATTAATAAATGAAGCTAAAGAGAAAAAAGTTCTCAGTGAAGAAAAGATTGTTCAGAAAAAATTAGAAACAGCTAAGAAGGATAGAATGCTGGCTGTTGCAGAGGCGCAGCTCCCTCCGTCTGAAGCGAGAAGAAGAAAAGAATTAGAACTCAAGGAGAAAAAAGCGGATACGGCAGCTAAAAGATTAAGAAATAAGGCATCAAGCATTAAGGTGCCGCTTGTGAAGTATACAGGCGCGGATTTAAGAGATGTGGTACTATTTTTGATAAAGCAGACAGGCATTAATATTGTTGTTGACGAAGCGATATTTTCCGGCGGAGTGCCTGCTCCGGTCGCAGCTCCTGCGGCTCCTCCTGCTGAAGGCGGCGAAGAAGTTGCTGCTCAGCCAGCTGTCCAGCCGGCAGCAGGTCCCACAAACACAAAGGTAACATGTTTCCTGCAGAATATGACTCTTTTAAGTGTGCTTGAAGCAATATTAAGACCTAAGGGGCTAGATTATAAATTTACAAATGAGTACATATGGGTGTCCACCAAGGATAGGATTATAAAACAGCCTCTTGAAGATTTGGAAGTAAGATGGTTTTCTCTTGACTTTGGCGCGGAGGTTACTCCTATGAGATTGACAGAGGCAGGTTTTGAAGAAGGTGGAGACGTGGGTTTTGCTGGCGCAGATGCAGGGGCGGATGCAGAAGGCGGAGGAAAACTAAGCGGTGAAGATGTTGTAGAGTTTATAAGAGAATTTGTTGCGCAGCCAGTGGGAAGCAGCTTGAAGCTGCTTTCTACACAGAATAAGCTTGTTGCTAAGAATACACCTGAGAATCTGGATAAAATTCAGAAGCTTCTGGATAAACTGGCTATGCCTATGCAGGTATCTATTGAGGCGCGTTTTGTGGATTTAACAGAAACAGATCTGCAGGATTTAGGGGTTTATTTTACAAGTCTTTCAAAATCATGGCAGGCAGGAAAAGTAGGTCCTATTGGAGGGAAAGGTGAATCGCACACGGTTTTGGGCGATCTGAATTATGGGACATCAAATTTAGCAAGCGGCGGAGTGAATTATTTGACTAACACTGGGTTAAATCTTTTGTGGAGCGCTGTTCTTAACAGATTCTCATTTGGTATGGTCGTCAACGCGTTAGAAGAAATGTCTAATGTGAATACCTTATTCGCGCCAAAAGTTACGACAGTAAATGGGAAATCGGCTATTATAAGATTTATCACGAAATACAAATTTGCATCAGATATTGAGGTAGATAGTTCAACATCAGACAGCACTCCTCCTGTTACTACCGTAACCTATAATTACACATTCACAGACTATGAAGTGGGCACAGTGCTTAATGTTACTCCGCGTATATCGGAAACCACAAAGGATATAAATCTTTTCATACAGCCTGTTGTAAGCTCAATATCCGGTTGGACATCGTTTACTCTGTCAGTGATTGGCGGAGTGCCTCACGGAGTTTCTCAGCCTATCAAGAGTATCAAAGACGTAGAAACTAATTTGATTATACATGATGGAGACACTGTAGTCTTGGGCGGATTTATAACAGACGATACAACGAAGTATACCAGAAAAGTACCTTTCTTAGGAGATATCCCTTTACTAGGAAAACTGTTCAGTTGGACAGCTTCCAGAGGAACAAAGAGAAACCTGTTGATATTCGTTACAGTCAATCTTGTTACTTCTTCAGGTCGCAAAATATCTGAATGATAATATATTCAGTAACGAAGTAATTCCTAGATAAAAATCTGATGACAAAGTTCGGTCTTTTTATTGTTTTTATTTACGCTTTATTCTGTTTCTCAAATAGCAGTAGCGCGGCGGAATATAAAATTCCGGAGTTACCGCGTGTTAAACAGGAAACAAAGAACTTTATAATCTATCATCATAATACAAGAAAAGGGCGATTTCTTGCTATTAGAGCTGAAGAAATAAGAAAGAAAGTAATAAAAGATTCAGGTGTTAAAAAATTTGGAAGCTGGAAGAATAAATGCATAATCGCTTTATACAAGACAAGAGAAGAATATCTTGTAAAAAGCGGTATGCAGAAGTGGTCAGGAGCTTGCGCCGTATCGTATCATACTGAGCAAGGCATGTTTAGAATGCTTCTTTTGTGCGAGGATACGCCAAATTTATTCAACCACTATCTGCCTCATGAACTGACTCATGTGATACTGGCTCAGATAATGGGAACAAAGGGAAATCTCCCTCTATGGTTAAATGAGGGACTTGCTCAATATGAGGAAGGCTGGGAAAAAGCGGCAAACATTAAAATCAGCGCAGCGATGAAAATTAAAAACGGGAATTACATATCCATAAAAGAACTTATTGAAATGAAAAATGTTCCAAATGATAAGGTTATATTATTTTATGGCGAATCAGCGTCTTTTGTAGAGTATCTTTTGGATGTACAGCCAAAATACCGTTTTACCAAAATGTTTAGTTCTTTAAAAAATGGGAAATCATCCTTTGACGCGATAAGCGTAGCTTACAAAACAGCATTTTCTTCTTTCAGCGCTATGGAAAGAGAATGGAATAAACATATGTTAAGGCGATATTATGAAATACAGAAAATTAAATAAATCCATAATCACTATAAGTTTTTTTATATGTATTAGTTTTGCCAGTGATTCTTTTTGCGAATTTTCTTCTGCAAGAGAATTAATGTTTGACTATAAACTTAACAGCGCGCTAACTGCATTTTCAAGAATAAAAAAAGAACAAAAAAAATACCTGCAGGCAAGAATAAACATGGGGCTTATCTGCGAAAAGTTAGCTAAATTTAATGAAGCAAAGAAATATTTTCGTGATGTAATGGAAAATGACAAGGAAAACAGGTATAAGGGTTTCGTTCAATGGCATTTAAAATATTGTAAAAATATCTATATAAAAGAATCTCAAAAATTAAGAGATATAAAAACAGGTTGCGTATTGCAAGATTTAGCTGACAGAAAACTTGAGGCTTTGAGTAATGACACATCCAGGAGAGGTAAATTCATTATTGTTTCCCATAATAAGCATATTGGCGAACTGGTTGAGAAAAGTCTTGAGAAGAATGTTAGAAAAATATTTGATACTTTTCTTAATAGAGGATATACAAATTGGAATACGAAAAAGCGGATTGTTTTTATTTTTTATGACGCTCAGGAATTTGCTGCAGAGACAGGATCAAATGCGTTAGCTTTTTGCAGATATATTCCCAAGCAAGGACAGCAGATGTTGTGTTTTAACCAAAGCGATGGAGAATTATTGGATAATACGATACCACATGAACTAACGCATGCTGTATTATTTGAAATAATTGGTCCCGGAGTAGCTAATTTACTTTGGCTACATGAAGGAACAGCAAGCTACCATGAATATAGAATGGGTTATTATAAACGATTGGTTAGAAAAGCGATAGAAAATGGAGAATATATACCAATAAGGGAATTGTTTTATATGAAGAAATATCCAGACACTTCTAAAATGAACACGCTTTTTTATGCAGAATCAGCAAGCGTGGTAGATTTTCTTGTTAATTGTTATGGAAAAGACAATTTTGGTTTATTTATTAGTTTTATGAGCAGATTGAGAGATTATAATTATGACACTGTCAGGATACTGAGAGGAGTGTATGCTCATGATTTTAATTTGAATAATCTGACAGATTTTGAACGAAAATGGAAAGCTTATGTTAGGGGAAATTATAAAACGTGAAGAAAGCCTTATATCTTATAGATGGCAATTCATACGCTTACAGGTCTTTTTACGCTATAAAGGATTTGAAGACAAAGGAAGGACTGCCGACAAACGCTGTGTATGGATTTACTGTTTCGCTTACAAAAATATTGCGCATGAAGAAACCGGATTATATTGGAGTAGTTTTTGATCTGCCGGAGCCTACTTTCAGGCATAAAGAATTTGCTTCTTATAAAGCGAATCGCCCTAAAATGCCGGATGATCTGATTATCCAGTTTCCAATACTTAAGGAGGTTATCCGCGCTTTTAATATTCCTATCTTTGAGCTGGGAGGATATGAGGCGGATGATATTCTTGCTACACTTGCCAAAGAGGGAGAGAAAAAGGGGCTTGATGTATTTGTTATGAGTCCTGATAAAGATCTTCTGCAGATTGTAACTGACAATATTAGGGTTGTACGTCCTATTAAAGGAGACACTATTTTTAATAGGAACAAGGTTCGCGAAAAATATGGTGTTGAGCCTGAAAAACTTGTTGATATTGCGGCTCTTGGAGGAGATAGTTCTGATAATGTTCCAGGAGTTCCTGGGATTGGAGAAAAAACAGCTATGAAACTGATTAAGCAGTTCGGTGATCTAAAAGGGGTTTTGAAAAATATAGACAAAATACCGAACGAAAGGATTAGGAAAAATTTGGAACAGTATTCTCATCAAGCGGAATTAAGCAGAAGGTTGGTTTGTCTGGATATGAATGTCCCAGTCAGAATATGCTGGGAAGATTGCGCAGTAGTGGATTTTGATAAAAAACAAGTTAATAGGCTTTTTGCGGAATTGGGGTTTAATAAACTGATTTTGTAAGGGCAAGGCACAAAGTTACAAAGGCACAGAGGCACAAAGTTATAAAGGGACAAAGAAATGGTGAAGACGTATAGGGATTTGATTGTTTGGCAAAAATCAATGGAACTGGTAACACAAATTTATAAGATAACAAAAACATTTCCTAAAGAAGAAAACTACGGATTGATTTCACAAATAAGACGTTGTGCTGTTTCTATTCCCAGTAATATAGCAGAGGGATATGGCAGACAGTCCACAAATGATTATCTTCGTTTCTTAAAAATATCAATTGGTTCGCTTTACGAAACACAGACTCAGCTTGAGATTGCTCTGAATCTGGAATATTTGTCTGGCGATGAATTTAAGATGATATATGAATTAAGCAGAGAAATAGAGAGGATGCTTAGTAGTTTATGCAAAAAAATAACGAACAATTAGGTTGCTCTGTGCCTCTGTGCCTTTGTGCCTCTGTGCCTTTATCATGTTAATGATAATTGGTCTAACAGGCGGTATTGCTTCTGGAAAAGATACAGTAGCAGTAATGTTTAATGATCTTGGAGCAAAGATAATAGACGCAGACAAAATAGGGAATGCCTTAATAAATGCTGGGATTAGCGGAGATAATGTTCCAGCAAAAATAGTTAGCTTCTTTGGAAATGATATTCTTAATAACTCCGGGAGGATTGATAAAAAAAGGTTAGCAGATATTGTTTTTAAAGATAGAAAAAAACTTGAGAGTCTTAATAGTTTAACGCACCCGGAAATTATCAAGAATATAAAAAAACAAATAGCTTCGCAGATTGCTTCTGTAGTTATTATTAACGCGCCTCTTATTGTAGAGGCAGACGCTATCTCGATTGTTGATAAGTTAATAGTAATTTCTGCAAGTATGGAGAACCAGATAGCAAGATTAAGAGCAAGATCATCCTTAGCCAGAGAAGAAGCCTGCAAAAGAATAAATGCGCAGATGCCAATAAAAGAAAAGGAGAAATTTGCCGATTTTATAATTGATAACAATAACGAATTAGAAGAAACAAAAAAACAAGTCAAAAAAATATGGAAGGAGTTATGCATATGAATAAACGTTTAGATGTTATAGCACTTAAAAGAATGGATATTGATGAAATTCAGGGAATGGCTGAGGAACTTAAAATTAAAGATTATACC
>JAUWOV010000064.1 GCA_030611945.1 bacterium
TCCTCTGCGGATTCATATGATAGCCTTGCCTTGCTTTTGATTATGCTCTCAAAGATTTCGTATTCTGTAATATTACCCTTCGCATCTATTTTTATCATAACTGTTAAAGCTAATCTGTTTTCGTCAGGTTTTAAACTGCACAAATTCTCAGAAAGCTTGGAAGGCAGCATTGGAATCACTTTATCAGGAAGATATATGCTTGTTCCCCTGGAAAGAGCCTGCTTATCTATATGCTTATTCTTATTTACGTAATGATCAACATCCGCTATATGAACGCCTAGTAAGAAACCTCCATTTTCAGTTTTCTTAATAGAAACCGCATCATCAAAATCCTTTGCATCTTCAGGGTCTATTGTAAAACACATAAGTTCTGTCAGATTGCGGCGTTTTTTTATTTCTTCTTTAGAAATAAATGGGTCAATTTTTTCACATTCTTCTATTACTGGTTTTGGAAAAGTTGGGGATATTTTAAATTCCTCCAAAATAGACTTGATAGGATCGATCACCTTTGGAGCAGAGTATTTATGGGATTTTTTACTGTGCACGTCGTATTTTATCAAGATTATTTACAATCTTTGCTTCCTGCTTTAGGTTTTTGAACCATTTCTCATATACTAACTGTTTCTTTTTTTGCAATAAGGTCTGTTTAATTTGTTCCTTTTGGGTATCAAATTCTTCTTTATCAGCAGCTTTTTTCTCAATAAGTTCTATTACAAATATACGTTGCGGCTCTGAGACTTTTTTTTTATCATCTTTTTCTAGAAGAAACGCTTCTGCTATGAGTTTAGGGGCGTATCCTATGTCTTTTGCATACACTCCTCTTTCAAAAAACTCTGTTTGCTTAATCTCATATTTAAGCTTTTTTGCCAGCTTTTCAATGTTTTTTGCCGATTGGGATTTTTCAATGAACTCATCTGCTTTTTTCTCAGCCAGTTCCTCTGTTTTAAGAGCTGTTAACCTGTTGCGTACTTCATTCTTCACTTCTTCTATCTGCTCAGGCATGTAGGACGGCTTTAGATCTATAAGTCTTAATATGCAAAACCCTTTAGCTGTTTTAACCGGATCGCTTATATCATCTTTGCTAAGAGAAAATGCGCTTTGGGAAAACTCGCGGGAATAGCCTATTTCTGGAATTTCCTCCGTTTCTGCAAAATATCCTGTCTTCTTTGATGAGAGGTTCTCTTTCTTCAGCACCTCGTTCCATTTTTTTTCTTCACCCAGGTCAATAGAGATGTCATATGCTCTCTCTTCATCTTCAATAAGAACGTATTCTATGTTAACTCTGTCAGGCTGCTTGAATTCTTCTTTGTTTTCAGAAAAATACTCAGTAATATCTTCATCATTCACTGATACCTGAGTTTTTAACTCATCTACATTGAAACATATATATTTTATTTTTACTTTTTCGTTTTTTAGCATAAATTCATCTAAAATTATCTTGCCGTCTATTATGACGGGATCGGTGACCTTTTTCCAAAGATGCTCAAGCGCAAGAGATTGCTTAACCCCATTCTCAATCCTTTGCCATTGGGAAGCAGGGATACCATTTACATACTGTTCAAATTTTGCCTTATCAAACCCGCCTTTCTTGTTTTTGAATATTGGATCCTGTTTTATCTTGTCTATGATCTCTTTGTCTGAGATTTTTATGCGCTGTTTTTTTATCTCCTGCATAAGAAGTTTTTGATCTATCAATTGATTTAAAACCTGTTTCTCTAAGTCCATGTTTTTTTTGATTCTGTCAAACTGGTCTCCATACATTTTTCTATAATTTCTTTCCGTGCTTATTAGAGCATATCTGAACTTGTCATTTTTAATAGCAGCTCCATTTACTTTTGCCACAGTAATATTTGTCATTACTTTGGATGTCATATGCATTCCCCATGAAAAGAATATTGTAGCAATAAAAGCAAGCGCTGTTATCCACATTATGGGCTTCATGTTCTTTCTTATAGATTTAAGCATTGTTTTTTTCTCCGTTGATTCAAAAAGTACGCCAGGAGGGATTCGGACCCCCGACCCTCTGCTTAGAAGGCAGATGCTCTATCCAACTGAGCTACTGGCGCAGGTTATTACCTAAACGTCACCGTCGATTTCTTCAAATATTTTCTTTTAATCTTCATCTGTTGTTTCTCTAGGCTTACCTAACCGATAATCATTAGTATCTATACAAGAATCATAAGTTTGTCTATCAATTTTAATCCAATCAGTCTTATTTATACCTCTCTTATTTTTACATGTAGGGCTTACAGGAAAAGTTGAAGCTATTTTAATCCAGCGTTTTTGTGCAATAGCAATTTCTCTTATTTCTTCTGCAACTTCGCTTAAATCTTGATCTTGGCTAAATATAATCGCTATATCATAAACTTTTTCACGAGCAAGCCTAATAATATCAAGAGCTATACGGACATCTACTCCTTTCTCGTGTCCCACAAGAGTGGTATAAAGTTTATTGCATGATGGACATTCCATTTTTTGATTGTGGTATCTCAAATTTCTTGAAAAAAGCTTAATACCAGCCCGCCCCATAGAACTTAATTTTTTACTCCAGAAATTATGCCAGAAACCATTGTCTTGTGAATCTGGTATCCCCGTATAGAAATATATATCACCCAAAGTCCATCCTTGCATTGAACATATCCTTTCAGATAATAATTTAATATCATAGTTCGGAAAGGAATACCCAAAAGCTTCCTTTACTGCATGAAATAAATCTTGCCCACCAGCAAATACAAAAGCCCTTTTTTTAGATGGTTTTATCATTTCTTAAGATATAAGCCTATAAATGAATAACCCCGCTTGAGCCTTTTCAGGAAATCAAGCGGGGAGCAAGTATCATCACTATAACACAAGATTGCAGAGTGTCAATCACTTTTTTCAATCCTTTTCCCCCAAAATACTACCATTAAAACTAATTTAGGAACGAAACAATCAGTATATCTAAATTAATTATAGAATATTCCATGTATGCTAGCAAAAAGCACAACCCAGTTCAAGGTGCAAATTTCAGAAGTATTTGTATGTAGTATAAAAATTATGAGAGACGTAAATATTGCTTTGAGATTGGCTAAAAGGATACGAAATTTAAGACAGGAGTATAATTATACACAGCAAAAGCTATCTGAAATGGCAGATATTGACTACAAACATATTCAGCTTTTAGAAAGCAAAAAACCTCCATATGTGAAATTAGATACACTTGAAAAACTCGCCAAAGCATTCAAAATAAAACCTTCAAAATTACTAGAGTTTTAAGATTTACGCTGGATTGTCAAATCAAGCAGAAAAAACGAGATTGCTTCAGGATTTCATCCTTCGCAATGACTCGGTTGCGGCTTGACATTTTTATTGACGTTTCAAGCAATTTTAGCTATAATAACATTTAAAGTGCCAGTGAATTAATATTATGCCAAATATTGCGGAGGAGGTGTAGAAAATGCAGTCAATAACATTAAATATCAAAAATGACAAATTAGTAAACAAAGTTACTTGGCTTCTGGAGCATTTTAAAAATGATGGATTAGAAATTGTATCAAAAGAGGATATGGGCGACTTGAAACTATTGAAAGCTACAAGAAATGAAGATGCTATTTCTTTTGATGAGTATATGAAAAATGAAGATTAGTATTCGCAAAAGCGCTATTAAAGATTTAAAAAGGATTGATTGCAAGAGTAAAGAAAAAATTCATGCAAGAATTTTAGAATTGAACGATTTTCCAAATGTTCCAAATGTTAGAAAGTTGACAAGTTTTGAGTTTGCATATCGTTTTAGAGTAGGGGATTATAGAATCTTATTTGATATATTTGAGAGCACGATTCAGATAGGTAGGGTCTTGCATAGAAAAGATAGTTACAGATAAGACTGTGAAGTGGTAGGACAGCCGCAAGGGCTGTCCCTGCTTTTTGATGAATTCCAATACTGCTGACAAATTCCAATAGACAAAACAGCATGTAATGTTATAATCATTGCATTATGAAAAGAGGGCTTTTACTAACATTGGAGGGACCTGAGGGCAGTGGGAAATCCACGCATTCCAGGTTGCTTGCCGGTTATCTTATCCAGAAAAATATTCAGACTTATTGCACAAGAGAGCCGGGCAGTACAGCATTGGGAGAAAAAATGAGGCAATTACTGCTCTCTCCTTTGCACAAGAATATGTCAGCAAGAACCGAATTACTGCTATACGAAGCAGCGCGGGCGCAGCATGTTGATGAGATTATTATTCCTGCATTAAAGAAGAATGTTGCTGTGATCTGTGATCGTTTCTATGATGCTACATTTGCATATCAAGGATATGGAAGAAAAATAGATTTGAATATTGTAAAGCATATAAATGATTTTGCTGTAAACAAGGTAAAACCGGACTTGACAATCCTTTTGGATATTGACGTGAATATTGGATTGGAAAAATCTTCGCGCTTATCAAAGGATTCCTTTCCAAGAGGGGAGAGTGACAGGATTGAGCAGGAAGGTACTGAATTTCATAAAAGAGTGCGGGAAGGATATCTCAATCTTGCTCAAAGAGAGCCAGAGCGTATAAAAGTAGTTACAGTAGAAAGTGAAATCAGTAAGACACAGTTAGAAATCCAGAAGCATATAGATGGTTTATTGAGAAGAAATAATTATGTCGTTTAATGATATTATTGGACAGGAAACAGCTGTAAAGCTTTTGCGAAATTCGTTGAAACATGGAAGAATTTCTCATGCTTATCTGTTCGTTGGTCCCAATGGAGTTGGCAAAAAGCTGGCAGCAATTAATCTTGCCAAAGCATTGAATTGCGAAGAGTCTGCTGAGATTTCTTGTGATAGATGCGTATGCTGCAAAAAAATAGACGCTTCTATACATCCGGATGTAAAATACATTTATCCAACAGGACCTTCTTTATCCATAACAATTGATAATATTAGAGAATTAAGAACACAAATATCATTTAAAACATATGAAGGTAAGAAAAAAGCATATATTATTGCAGAAGCGGAAAATATGACTATTCAAGCCGCAAACTGCCTTTTAAAAACTTTGGAGGAGCCGCCTGAAAATTCCGTATTGATCTTAACCGCTGCAGACTCGCATTCACTTTTGCAGACCATAGTTTCGCGCTGCCAGGTAGTTCCTTTTAACAGGATAGAGCTTCATAGGATTGAGAGTTTTTTAGTAAAACATCATGGAGTGGACAAATCTCTTGCTCATTTCATAGCCAATTTATCTCAAGGCAGTTTAGGAGAGGCGCTTAAGTTGAAGGATGATGCACAAATACCTCTTGTAAAGGCAAAATTAATGGATATTCTTAGCAGGTTGAAGAATGAAGATGTGATTACTCTTGTCGGGGAGTTTAATAAGGAAGTGTTTAACAATGATAATGCTGAGCGAGGCAGAGATGTTGCGGAATATAGAAACAAGCTGCATATGAGCTTAGACATGCTTACAACATGCCTCAGAGATATTGCGATCTTAAAACAGGCTGGAGAACAAGTTCCTCTTATTAACTTGGATATTGAAGGAGAGCTTAAACAACTGGAAAATAAGTTCTCTCTGTCTCAGATTGATGGTTTTTTGAACACAGTTACTGATATGAAGATGCATATAAAGAACAACGTCAGTCCTCAACTTATTTTAGAGAGGTTGTTTTTAGATATGCAGGGAAATGCAGATGCATAAAATAACCCGGGTTAGGATTTGCAAAGGCAGAACACTATGGCTTGATATTGGCAACACTGCTGCCAAGTATAACGATTACTGTCTAATAGAAGCGGATGGCGACAAATATTACGCTAAAATTGTATCAGGCATACAAGAGGTGGCTGATTGTATATGCTCAAAAGAGAGAGGACAGATCATTAGAGTTGCAATAGAGAGTGATATAAGTCAGATACAGGATATATCCAAACGAGAAAAAAAGTCATTAGCAATATGTTTAGAAAAAGCAGCCAAACATGATCTTCCAATTAGAGTTATAGATGCAAAATACACACATGAGGGAAGTAAAATAATATTTCACTTTATGGCAGACAATAGAGTGGATTTTAGAGAACTGTTAAAAGACATTGAACGTACATTAAAAACAAGAGTGGAATTAAGGCAAATAGGCGTGCGAGATAGAGCGAAAATTGTTGCAGGATATGGGCATTGCGGGAGGGTTCTTTGCTGCGCAAGTTTCATTAGGGAGTTTCAGACAGTTACTATTCAAAATGCCAAATCTCAGAATTTCAACATGGATCCTTCAAAAATATCTGGTTTATGCGGCCGCTTGATGTGCTGCCTGAGATATGAATCAAACACGTATCAGGAGATGAGAAAATCTTTTCCTGAAATAGATGCAACAATAGATACAGAACATGGGCAGGGGAAGGTAGTTGATTTAAATATACTCAAAGGCAGTGTTACTGTGGAATTGGATGATGGTAAAAAACACGAACATAAGATAAAATAGGATGAAGGAGGGTATGAAATTATGAAGATTTTTGGTATTGGAATGCATCCTGATGACATAGAATTTATTATGGCTGGAACTCTTGCTCTGCTGAAGAAAAAAGGGCATAAGATAACCATTGCAACTGTAGGTTCAGGGGATATGGGATCTGTTGAGTATGTTCCGGCAGACTTGAGCAGAAAACGGTATTCGGAAGCTAAGGCATCAGCAGAACTGCTTGGAGCCGAATATATTAGCTGCGGTATATCCTGTCTGCATGTTGTATTTGATAATCCTACAAGATTTATGGTTACAGAAATGGTACGGAAAATAGACCCTGACATTGTTATTACCATGTCTCCTCAGGATTATATGAAAGATCATGAGATAACTGCTGATCTGGTGTGGGATGCGTGTTTCAATGCGTCGCTTCCCAATTATCATACTGGTTTGGCGAATCCAGCAAAAGCAACGTCCAAGATTCCATATCTATACTATGGAGACCCCGTTGAATTTAAGGATAGATTCGGCAATTCTATACATCCTGAATTTTATGTGGATATTAAAGATGTAATGGAAATAAAAACAAGTATGTTAAAGAAACATGAAAGTCAACGCTCATGGCTAAAAAGACAGCATGGCATGGACAAATATACAGAGACTATGAAGGAGCTTTCAGGCAGAAGAGGAAAAGAAATCGGTATAGAATACGCCGAAGGATTCAGACAGCATAAAGGGCATGCATTTTCTCAGGATAACGTCTTAGAGAAGCTGTTAAAGAACAAGGTTAAATATAAAAAATAAGGAGTAATAATTATGGATTTAATGAGTACAATTAAAGGATCTTTGTTGGAAAATTTCTTTCCGCAGGGATGGGATATGGAGAAGCTGGATAAATGCTGCGATAATTCCCCAGAGTCGGTTACTGAGCGTCAGGATTGGTGGAACAAAGGATTTGAACCTGTTCCATGCGAAACACTGAGTGATTTTGATACTATGATGGGGCATGAAATAGCTATAGAGATTAAAAGGGCGAGAGATGATGGCAGGAAGATAGCGTTTATATTGCCTGTTGGTCCTATGGGAATGTATAAATGGGCTGTTTATTTTCTAAAAGAATGGAATGTGGATTGTAAACACGTTTATGGATTCAATATGGATGAATGGAGCGATAAAGACGGAAGTACATTGCCTTCTGATAATACAGGGGCTTTTCAAAATGCAATGGAACAAGCTTTCTATGGACCGCTCGGCGGTATGACTATTCCAAAAGAACAACGACATTTTGCTACAAAGGAGATGCTTCCCACATATCCTGAGAAGATAGGAGAACTCAAGGCAGAAGGAGCGAAGCTTGTAGTTGTCTTTGGTATTGGAAGAGTGTTTCATATTGCTTTTTGGGAACCGCATTTTGCCGGCGAATTTTCAGGAGAGAAGGAATGGAAGAAACAGTGCTACAGACTGGGAGCAAAACTGCATCCTCTTACCATAGAACAGAATGCAGTAACCAGTTTCAAGAGCAGGACAACACTGGTTCCATGTTTTGCCAATACAATTGGTCCGGGGCTATTTCTTAAAGCTGATAAAATAATCGGCGGATGTGACGGGACACTGGGAAGGGGAATGATGTGGCAGGGGTTATCTCTCTGGGTTACTTTAAGACACGGACCAAACATCTGGATCCCTTCCAGCTTTATGCCTACTTTGGCTGGCAAGCTTTTCTTCCTAAAAGAGCTTGCGGGTCCATTAGTAGCAGACTGTAATTAACTAAATAACTTCAGCGTATATTATAGATTGTATTAAAAGAGGATAGTAACAATGGAATATGTTATTGGAATTGATATAGGCACAACAGGTGTAAAAACTCTTTTATGCAATAACAATGGGAAAATAATATCCAGTTCCCTTAATGAATATCCTCTATCCCATCTAAAACCGGGCTGGGCGGAACAGGATCCGGATGACTGGTGGAAAGCTGCAATAGAATCTATCAGATCCGTCATGAATGATACAAACATCAATAGAGAAGATGTTAAAGCAGTAGGATTAACAGGGCAGATGCACGGCGCTGTTTTTCTGGATGGCAATAATAATGTACTTCGGCCTGCGATACTCTGGTGTGATCAGAGAACAAGTTCTGAATGCGATGACATAAATAGAATTATTGGAAAAGAAAATCTAATTATACTTACCTCTAATCCAGCTCTTACCGGTTTTACTGCTCCAAAAATCCTCTGGGTCAGGAAAAATGAACCTCGTATTTATGAGAAAACCAAAAAGATTTTGCTTCCAAAAGATTATATAAGATTCAGGTTAATCGGAGAATTTGCAAGCGATGTCTCAGATGCTTCAGGAACTTTATTGTTTGATGTGAAGAATAGGAAGTGGTCAGATGAAGTCTTAGAAAAGCTAAACATTGACAAAAATCTGTTGCCTGAAGTTTATGAGTCTACAGAAATCACAGGGACACTAACTAAAGACGCTTCCAAGCTTACCGGTTTGTCAACAGAAACAGCAGTTGTTGCCGGCGCTGGAGACCAGGCTGCAGGAGCAGTTGGATGCGGAATCGTAGAAGAAGGAATCATATCCTCAACAATAGGAACATCAGGTGTTGTTTTTGCATATACAGATAAAGTAAAAACCGACCCACTAGGCAGTGTTCACACATTCTGCCATGCAGTTCCTGGCAAGTGGCATGTTATGGGAGCAGTGCTTGCCGCCGGAGGATCTTTCAAATGGCTCAGGGATATGCTTGGAGAGGATTCATATCAGCCAATGACTGAACAGGCATCAAAAGCTCCAGTAGGAAGTGAGGGACTTATTTTTCTTCCTTATCTTATGGGAGAGAGAACACCTCATGCTGACCCGGACGCAAAGGCAGTGTTTTTTGGAATCTCTCCACGACACACAAGAGCTTATATTATCCGTTCAGTAATGGAAGGAGTAAGTTTTGGATTAAGAGATTCATTAGAAATTATTAAGAAACTGGACATTCCTGTATCTGAAATTCGGGCCTCCGGAGGCGGGGCAAAAAGCAAACTCTGGAAACAGATCCAGGCAGATGTTAATAAAGAATCGATTTATACAATAAATGTTGATGAAGGACCAGCATTTGGCGCTGCATTACTTGCTATGGTTGGCGCGGGAATTTTCCCCTCTGTGCCTGAAGCCTGCAGGCAGACTATAAAAACAATAGATAAAATTGAACCTGTTATAAAGAATACAAAAATCTATGATGAATACTATAAGCTATACAAAAAATTATATTCCTCTTTGAAAGATAATTTTAAACAATGCTCTGAATTAATCAGACAATTTAGGAAATAAAATAAAAAATAAAAAATTAATGGGATTATAATTCAACTACATATTTTTGCCGGAGTGGTGGAACTGGCAGACGCGCCGGACTCAAAATCCGGTGGAGCTTAAACTCCGTGAGGGTTCAACTCCCTCCTCCGGCACTAAACAAACATTTAGGGGAATATAGTGAAAAAGGAATTGATTATAAGCGTAGACGCTTATGAAGTAAGGACAGCGTTATTAGAAGAAGGTGTGTTAGCGGAGTTTGCTATTGAAAGAAAGGGAGAAAGACGCATTGCAGGCAATATTTACAAAGGCAAAGTAAAAGCTATATTGCCAGGCATACAATCTGC
>JAUWOV010000071.1 GCA_030611945.1 bacterium
TGATAGGGATAATGTTTCTGCAAAAATAGTTAGCTACTTTGGAAAGGATGTCCTTAATAACTGTGGGATGATTGATAAAAAAAGGTTAGCGGATATTGTTTTTAAGGATAGAAATAAGCTTGAGAGTCTTAATCGCATAATGCACCCGGAAATTGTCAGGATCATAAAAAGCAAGATTGCTTCACATTCGGCTAGCAATGACGAGGATGACGTAATTATTGTTAACGCTCCTCTTATTGTAGAAGCAGAAGCTACCTCGCTTGTTGATAAGTTAATAGTAGTCTCTGTAAGTACGGAGAATCAGATAGCAAGACTAAGAGCAAGATCATCTTTAACCAGGGAAGAAGCTCGTCGAAGAATAAATGCGCAGATGCCAATAGAAGAAAAGGAGAAATTTGCCGATTTAATAATTGACAATAATAATGGATTAAAAGAAACAGAAAAACAAGTCAAAAAAATATGGAAGGAGTTACGCACATGGATAAACGTTTGAATGTTATAGAACTTAAAAGGATGGAGGTAGAGGAAATTCAGGGAATAGCCGGAGAGCTTAAGATTAGAGATTATACTAATCTGTCTAAACAAGAACTGGTTTTAAAAGTTATTAGAGAACATGCAAAAATGGGTGGGCATATTTACGGAGAAGGGGTTCTTGAGGTATTAAATGAAGGATTTGGGTTCTTGAGGTCATCAGACTACAATTATCTCCCATGCCCTGATGATATTTATATCTCTCCATCGCAAATACGCCGTTTTAGCCTTCATACAGGCGATGTGATCTTAGGAGAGATCAGACCTCCAAAGGAAGGCGAAAAGTATTTTGCCTTGCTTAAGATAGAAAAAGTAAATTCTGAAGACCCTGAGATTGCAAGAAAGAAGATTAAATTTGATCGTCTTACCCCCATTTTCCCACAGCCGAAAATTGTGCTTGAAACAGATCCTGATGAAATATCTATGCGGGTTATGGATATTCTAGTTCCTATAGGAAAAGGACAAAGAGGATTAATAGTATCTCCTCCAAGAGCAGGGAAGACTGTGCTGCTTAAAAAAATAGCGAATAGTATCTCAAAGAATCATCCAGAAGTGGTTTTAATAGTATTGTTAATAGATGAACGGCCTGAGGAGGTTACAGATATGCAGCGTTCTGTTAATGGAGAGGTAATAAGCTCAACCTTTGATGAAACTCCGGAGCGTCATGTACAGGTTGCTGAAATGGTGATTGAAAAAGCAAAAAGATTAGTTGAGTGCAAAAAAGATGTAGTTATATTACTTGACAGTATTACAAGACTTGCCAGGGCATATAATGTGCTGGTGCCGCACAGCGGGAAAATTCTCTCAGGAGGCGTGGATTCTAACGCTCTTCATAAACCAAAGCGGTTTTTTGCTGCTGCCAGAAAGATAGAAGAAGGAGGAAGCCTTTCAATAATAGCAACAGCGCTGATTGATACAGGCAGCAGGATGGATGATGTGATTTTTGAGGAATTTAAAGCAACGGGAAATATGGAAATCCATCTGGACCGCCGTCTTGTGGATAAGAGGGTTTTTCCTGCTATTGATATGGAACGTTCAGGAACCAGAAAAGAAGATCTTTTAATAAATCAAAAAGATCTGAGCAAGATTTGGTTATTGCGTAAGGTGTTGATTTCAATGAGTGTGACAGAAAGAATGGAATTTCTGATTGAGAAATTAAAGAAGACCAAAACAAATAGAAAGTTTATGGAAACCATGAATCAGGTTGAGGTATGAACCCACGATTTAAATCGTGGGTTCATACAAATGCAAATATATGTATCGAAAATATGTAGTATTTTTTGCCTTATTCCTCATATACTTTATTTCAGTTTTTATAAGGTTCCAGATACTTAACCACAGAGCAGATGCTCATGGTTCTCTCCCTCTTTCTAATGAATCTGCTCCTCATTTTATATACACCAAGATCATTGCTGAGACAGGCAGCCTGCCTGTTATAGACAATAAAATTCAATATCCTGAAAGCATTAATATTCGTAAAAAGAATTTTGTTTTTATGGAATATTTCTACGGGTATTTATATAAATTTCTGAATGTAGGGGCAGGTTTGAAACCTGCCCTTACAGATTTTATAAGACATACCATTCCTTTGCTTTTTTCATTGAGTATAATCGCAGTTTTTGTACTGGCGTATAGTATTTCGCAAAATCGGATTGCATCTCTAATTTCCTCAGCATACTATGGCGTAATGCTTCCTTCTGTTTTGGGAACTACGGGGGAGATTTTCATGAAACAGACTTTTACTTTGCCGCTTATATTCCTTAATTTAAGTTTACTGTTTTTTATTTCAAATCAGTCCAGATACAAAACAAGGTTTTCGTTATCAATTCTGGCTGGATTATTGCTTTATGCTGCTGTTATATCATGGGACCTTACGCAACTCTATTTGGTGATTTTATTTTGTTCAGCAGCGTTTTTAATCATATACGGTAAGAGCAGTTCAAATTATTTGGAATTTGTTTTCATAGGTGTTTTATTTATGGTGTTTGCAGGTTTTACCAATCTTAGGCTTAGAGAGATAGGATTTCTCTACAGTCATGTGATGCTTTTTGGATATTCTATAGTTGCAATTGCTGTAGGGGCAGGTTTCAAACCTGCCCAAAACAGGGCGGAGGCAAGCGCCGCCCCTACGGTGAACAGATTAAGAACATTATTATTGCTTCTTGGCGTATTTGTTTTCTTGGAATTTATTAGTTTGATTGTATTTAAAAATAACACCGGCACATACTCTCATATAACGTCTCTATTTCTCTATAAACTCAGGTTCTTAGGAGCAAAACCGGCTAATCCGGCTCTTTTACCTTTTGATGTAAACTTTATGTGGCTGCCTGCTGATATTACACCTTCGTTTATAGAGATAGTGACTTTTTTTAGTTCAACCCTTTTTATTGGAATCACAGCTTTTATTTTGTTTTTCAAAAGATGTCGCAAGAGAGAGTCAACCAAAGAGGATATTCTTTTTGCATGTTTGACGTTTCTATTTCTGATCTTCTATCTTCTTTTTGCAAGAATGAGAGTATTTCTAATCTTCTTTCTATGTTGTTCCATCTCTCTTATTTACAAAAACTTAGCAAAATCAAAGATGATTAATATTGTTACAGCTTTACTTCTTGTATTCCTGCCATTTGAATATATGAAGACAACGCATATTTGCAAAAACCTTGGATTTATTAAACATCCTTCGTCTTTAATGGGTGTCTGCGAATGGCTTAAAGAGAACACTCCTGAAGGCAGTCCTGTTGCGACAAACTTTTCAGTAGCAGGATTTATAAGGTTATACGCAGACAGACCTGTATTAATTCATGCAAAAGTAGAGTCAGATGATATAAGAAATAAAATAAAGGATTATATGTTCTCAATGTTTTCAAGAGATGAAACTGAGTTGTGGAGATTCTGTCGGAATAGGAATACAAATTATCTTGTTTATACAATGGGAACTTATATTACAAGAGGAGTGTATTCATGGAGGTATATAACCGGCAATTTAAGATTTGATGAAGCAATAACTGCTTTTAAACTTGAATTTAAACCTGAAGAGCTGAGAAAATTTGAATTAAAATATAATAATAAGTATTACAAAATTTATAAGATATTTACGAGAGAGGAGATTGAAGAGGAAGACAAAATAAGAAAAGCTATTGAAAAATTTCTTGCAAGGACTTCTAAGTTGTGATATAAGACATTTAGAAGTAACCCGGCAAATAGAGAAGAGTGGGTAGACAGTGTTTCCCCGCTCTTTGTTGTTAATAGGGGATGATTATCATGAATAAAGAGATTTTTGAAATTATAACAACGCTTTGTAAAGAGAAAAACATAAAAGAAGAAATTCTCATACAGGCTGTTGAGGCAGCTTTATTATCAGCTGCGCAAAAAAAATTGGGAGACTCTATAGACCTTGAAGTGTCTATTGGAGGAGATAAGAAAGAGATTTGTGTTTTTTTAAGAAAAAAAGTTGTACGCAGTGTAAAAGATCCACATAAAGAAATTGGCGTTAAAGATGCAAAGAAGATGGATGAAAGCTTAAAAGTCGGCAGCATATATGTTAAGGAGATAACACCTCATGATTTTGGCAGAATAGCAGCCCAGACCGCAAAGCAGGTAATAATGCAGAAGATAAAAGATGTAGAAAATGACAATCTGTATGAAAAGTTTAGAGAGAGACAGGGCACTTTAATTAATGGAGTTGTGTATAGATTTGATTATGGAGACGTAATAATTGATCTCGAAGATGCTGAAGCGCGAATGCCTTATAGAGAGCGTTTGCAGAATGAGAGATACAGACAGGGCGATAGAATACGCGCCTATATTTTAGAAGTTGCAAATACCGGTAGCAAAGTTAAGATAATTGTTTCCAGAACGCATCCTGAGTTTGTAAGACGATTGCTTGAGATGGAGGTTCCTGAAATTGCTCAAAATATAGTTGAAATAAAAGCTATTGCAAGAGAACCAGGAGATAGAACAAAAATAGCTGTTTGCAGCAACAAAGAGAATGTTGATTGTGTCGGAGCATGTGTTGGAATAAAAGGCACCAGGATAAAGGCAGTTATTGAGGAACTTGCCGGTGAGAGGATTGATGTTATTGAATGGGATAAAGATCTTAGCGCCTTCATTAGGAAAGCATTGGCTCCAGCTGAAATAAAAAGTGTAAAATTGGATGAGGCAAACAAAGCAGCAACTATATTGGTCAAACCGGATCAACTTGCTATTGCAATTGGCAAAAAAGGGCAGAATGTAAAGTTAACGTCACGGTTAGTTGATTGCAGGATTGATATAGTTGCTGATGAAAAGAAGGATGAAAAAGAAAAAATCAACATACCCGGCATTGGTAATGGAATAATAGGCATTTTGGAAACTCATGGATATGATACAATGAGCAAGCTTAGCAAGATATCAGTAAAAGATTTACTTAAATTACCCGGTATTGGAATAAAAACAGCTGCAAAGATAAAGATGCTCAAATGACAGAGAGAAAAGAATGAAAGCGCACGAATTAGCAAAAAAAGTTGGTTTGCCAAGTAAAGAGGTCATAAAAGAGCTGAAAAAGTTGGGCGTTAGTATAAAAACCCATATGAGTGATATAGAGGATGACGCATGTAACCTTTTTATTGAGATGTTAAGAGAAGAAGGGAAGCTCAAAGAACAGAAAACTGTAAAGAAAGAGAAATCTTCGTTGGATGACTCGTCGGATGGTCTTTTAATACCAGCGAATATTGCTGTTGGGCAGCTCGCAACAATGATTAATGTAAATGCAACTGCATTAATTAAGAAGTTAATCGAAAGAGACATTTTTGCTAATGTTAATCAGGTACTCAAGCCTGAACTTGCTGTGGAAGTTGCTATAGAGTTAGGTTACGATCCTAATCTAATTAGAGTTGCTGATGAAAAAAATGTTATTGTCAGGACAAAAATAAAAACTAAGGGATCCCTCTCAAGAGCTCCTATTGTAACAGTAATGGGTCATGTTGACCACGGGAAAACATGTCTATTAGATGCCATTAGAAATGCAGATGTTGCCGGTAGTGAAAAAGGAAGCATTACACAGCATATAGGAGCGTACAAGGTAAATATTAACAAAAGAGATGTGGTTTTTATTGACACTCCCGGGCACGAAGCATTCACATCTATGAGAGCCAGAGGCGCGCATGTTACAGATATAATAGTGTTAGTTGTAGCAGCAGACGATGGTATTATGCCGCAGACAATAGAGGCCATTAATCATGCAAAGGCGGCTAATGTGCCGATTGTGGTAGCAATTAATAAGATTGATAAAGCGAATGCAGATGCAGAGCGAGTGAAACAGCAATTGTCAGAGCAGGACCTGACCCCTGAAGAGTGGGGAGGGAAAACTGTATGCGTGGAAGTATCAGCTATTAAGAAGCAGGGATTGGATAATTTATTGGAAATGCTGCTTCTTGAGACTGATATACTGGAGCTGACTGTAGATACCTCTTCTCCTGCAAAGGGAACAGTCATAGAATCCAGAATAGATAAAGGCAAAGGGTCTGTGGCTACGGTTATTATACAAGAGGGAACTTTACGGATGGGAGATGCTTTTATTTCCGGGATGTGTTGCGGTAAGGTGCGGGCTTTAATAAATGATAAAGGTAAAAGAGTACATGAGGCAGGACCATCTACTCCTGTAGAAATACTTGGTTTTTCAGAAGCTCCGGAAATAGGTGAAGGGTTTTTAGCAGTAGAATCTGAAAAAGTTGCCAAGGAAATGAGTTTAAGATTAGAAGCTGAAAAACATGGTAAAAGAGGTAATGCGGCTGATTTTAGCGGTTTAAAAGTAGTTTCTCTTATTATTAAAGGTGATGTTAGAGGGTCTATTGAGCCGTTATGTAACTCATTAGAAGCTCTGAGTATGGAAAAAATCAAGGTAAATATTATTCATAGCGGTATAGGAAGTATTAATGAATCGGATGTTTTACTGGCATCTTCTTCCGGCGCAATAATACTGGGTTTTAGCGTTCATGCAGAATCCGGAGCATTAGAGATTGCGGAAAAGAATGATGTATCCATAAGGTATTATAGTATTATATATGAAGCTGTTGATAATATTAAAAAACTGGTTGAAGGATTGACTGAGCCTGAATATAAAAAAGTTTTAATAGGAAAAGCAGAAGTGCGCCAGATTTTCAAGATTTCAAAAACTACGTTAATTTGTGGGTCGTATGTTTCAGAAGGAAAGATAAGAAGAGATTGCGTGGCTACTCTAACAAGAGAAGGAAAACCTGTTTATCAAGGAAAAATATCTTCTTTGCGCAGATTCAAGAATGATGCAAAAGAGGTTAAAGCAGAGCTTGAATGCGGTATTGGGCTGGACAACTGCAAGGATGTTCAGGAAGGCGATATTATAGAAGCGCATGTAATGGAAAAGGAAGGCTGAAATAATATTGGGTTATTGTGTCAAGGCGAATAGATAGAATAAATCAATCCTTAAAAAGAGAAATCAGCAGGATATTGCTTACGGATATGAATGATATATCTGTAAAACTTGTTACAATTAATAGAGTTGAGGTAAGTTCCGATCTGCACTATGCCAGGGTTTATCTAACGCCTTTTGGAAAAGATAAAAACAGGGTTATGAGGCACATCCGAAAAGCCAGTGGATTTATCAGGACTCGTATTGCCCATAGTATGGATCTAAGGATTACTCCTGAACTTCACTTTATATATGATAATGCCTTTGAAGATGGGATGCGTGTTCTAAAGAAGATAGATGAAATTTCTAAGCAAAAATAAAAGGATTATAGATAGTATTGTAAGTCAAATAGCCTGCCGTAAAAGATTTCTTATTACCATCCATATCTATCCTGACGGAGATGCAATTGGTTCCCAAATAGCTTTGTACATTCTTCTAAAGAGAATGGGAAAAGAGGTTGCGTTAATTAATTCATTTCCATTGCCTGCAAGATATAAGTTTCTGCCTAACAGCGAATTAATTAAACATAACGTAACTATTCCCGATAGTGAAGCAGCGTTCGTATTGGATGTTGGAAGCAAAGGCAGGCTGGGTAATATGAGAGACCATATAAATAATATAAAAACAGTAATAAATATAGATCATCATCTGGGTAATGATCGCTTCGGCATTATAAACTGGGTAGATCCTCATATGAGTTCAGTTGGGGAACAAATTTTTCATCTTTATAAGCATATGAAACTGGAGATAAAGAAACCTGAGGCGATTTGCTTATATACAGCTATTGTGACTGATACCGGGTCATTTCAGTATTCTAATGCCAGTGCTGAGACGCATTTGGTAGTTTCTGAACTTCTGGAAACAGGCATTGACCATACCCGGATATGTAATCAGATATATCAGAACATTCCTGTAAGTAAGCTTAAATTATTGCAGCTTGCGTTGGAGACATTGAGTTTTGACGCTAAAGGAAAGATAGGTTATATGTTTATTACATCCGATATGTATACAAAGGCATGCGCAGCAGAAGAGGACAGTGAGGAAATAGTTGAGTATGCGCGCAATGTAGCGGGAGTTGAGGTAGGGATTCTCTTCAAACAACATTCTAAAAGAAATATAAAGATAAGCTTTCGCTCAAAAAGCAAGATAGATGTCAGAAAAATCGCATCAAGATTTGGAGGAGGCGGACACCACAATGCATCTGCATGTACAATTAACGGGGAATTAAGCAGTGTATTAAAAAATGTTGTAAGAGTTACAGCTTTGGAATTGGAGTCTTCTTGAATATTTGGCAATATTTGTAGGGGCACAATATTTTATGCCCTTAATAATTGGTTCTTTATGCCATTCTGAATCGTTAGTAAAACCTTATCATTATGCAAAAATCCGTTTTTTGCGCATTTCCAACTCCAGCTAATTTTATTCTTGACCAGCAATTCCGCAACTAAAATAATTTCTTGCCATAATCCTGCTTAAAATCAAGCTTTAGCTCTAAACATCCCAAGACGGCAAATTCGCATTCGTAAAAAATACTTGACTTTTATGGTCATCTAGGTATAAGATAAGGCTACCTAGTGGAAAGGAGGTAACTTATGCACAGGTCAAAGATGTCTGTAGAAGAACGTAATAAACGATCACGCTTAACACAGATCATCCACTCACGTGAGTTTGTGCGGGGGACGCTAACAATGAGGTGGAAGGTGTGCGGCAGGCCTAACTGCAAATGCATTCAAGGGCAGAAACATCCAGCCCTTTATCTAGTGCACAGTAAAGATGGCTGCAAGAAACAGCTTTACATCCCTAAGAGGTGGGAGGGAAAAGTTCGAGAGTGGGTAGAGCAATACAAAGACATACAAGAAAGGCTGGAAGAGATCTCATGTATTTGTTGGGATAAAATTTGGAAACGGGAAGAGTAAGATATTCTTAAGCGAATTATTCGATACAGCGAAAAGATTTATCACCTGCAAGGACTTCTTAATGCCATAAAGGATAGTCGTCCC
>JAUWOV010000093.1 GCA_030611945.1 bacterium
TTGAGACATTTGTAGTGCTTCAATAATTAAAGAATACACCACACCCAGAGGAATTAAAAGAACTAAATGGAATAAGAAGAAGTAAAAGGAACTTTAAAGGCTAAAACCCACAACATAATCAGACTCGCAACATAACGTCCCCTCCTGAACAGCGATTCCCGCTGGCATGATAACATATTGATTTAACAATGTTTTGAATCACACCTTTCGTAAACTTTTTTGTTGTAAATTCAAAAGGTTAGCTTCAAATAGAGTTTGTGATTTGTGTTAAATATGGAGTAAAGCATATTTCAACTGGCTTTCTGATATTTCTATGCCACATCCAGCACAGCAGATAACAATACAAGAATATATTGATACTGTCCATGATAGCAAAAAGCGTATGGAACGTTTTTCAGAACAAATAAGACAATTGTCGGGAGAAACACAATTGAATAATCTTAATAAGGCATTGCAATCATTGCGTAGGGTATCAGAAATTGTTTCTGCAGTTGTAGTGTCAGAGCTCGGAGATATTACCCGCTTTGATTCTCCTGCAAATTTAATGGCATATCTGGGCCTTGTACCTTCACAACATAATAGCGGAGACAAAAAAAGACCAGGGAATATCACTAAAACAGGAAACGGGCATGTTCGACGTGCTCTTATTGAAGCTGCTCAAGCATATAGACTGCCAGCCAGAAAAAGCCGGGCTATTGCAAAACGCAATGAAGGTTTGCCTCAAGCAGTCTGCCAAATTGCCTGGAAAGCACAAGTAAGATTATGTGATCGTTATAAACGACTGGTATTTAGAGGTAAAAATGCAAACCTTGTAAAAACAGCTATTGCCAGAGAGTTGGCAGGTTTTATGTGGTCTATTGCTCATGCAATTCCGAAAACTGCATAAAAAAATATAAGGAATCGCTTCGCTCTATCAATTTTATATGGATTTTTTAGGCATGAGGCAGGAAAGCTTAAATAATTAATAATGAACTGACGCTGAGAGAGGCGGCTAATACACCAGCCTCTCTCTTAAGCATTATTTAATGCTGCCTGCATCCGATTATCCCTTGATAGGTTGCTTCCCAGCAGAGCCTACCTCCGTTTTGTCGGATATTGAATTATAACATTAGGTCGCATTAAAACCAAGAGAAGAATATTGAAAAACACAAGAGAGGTTAACAGGAAAGTATACACATAATTTTTAAATTTTATTGCAGGGGCGCGGTCACGGTTGGAGAACCCCAGTAAACACTATGGGAATAGGTATCATTACTGAAACTCCCGATAATAGATAAGGGCAGCTCCACGACGAAGCCAAATCATGCGGTAACCAATCCGCGTATATCAGATTGATCAACCGTCGTTACATGATGACCCCGTCCCTGACAATAAAATTTAAAAAAATGATGAAAACTTCTTAATTTTAGTAGGTAAAAAAAAGAGGCAGGGATTGGTATTTTTTTCTTGACAAGTGTCAACCATATCAGTGTTTTAGGCTGAAGTTCCTGACAGCCTTCGGACTTCAGCCTTTTCCCCTTATAGGTCTTAATTTGTGTGATAGCGCATGATTTGTTCCTAAAAGCCTTCCGCCCTCAGTTTATCCACCTGAGTAGTTACAAATTTAGATACAAACAGTGTTCTTAATAAAAAATTAACATTATACTAACTTTATGTTAATATAAATAAAGAAGAATTTATAATGTTAAAAGGAAAAAATACTATGGCAAAAGAAAGAATACTAATTGTAGATGACGAAGAAGATCTACTTGAGCTGTTGAAATATAACCTTAACAGAGAAGGTTATAAAGTAGTGAGCGCATCTTCCGGTGAACAATGCCTTCAAAAGGCCGCCTCAGAAAAGCCTGATCTGATAGTCCTGGATCTTATGCTTCCCGGAATAGACGGACTTGAAGTTACTAAAATCCTGAAAAATGATTCCAAGACCCAACATATTCCAATCATTATGCTGACAGCCAAGGGAGAGGAGGCGGATATAGTTGCAGGCCTAGAACTCGGAGCTGACGATTATATAACTAAACCTTTCAGCCCAAGAATTTTAATAGCAAGGGTACGTGCTGTTATTCGCAGGAAAGATAAATCGAAAAAAGATGATGATCTTGAGATAATTCAAGTCCATGATATTGTAATCAATCCTCGCAAACGAGAAATCCTTGCAAAAGATAAACCAGTTGATTTAACTTTTACAGAGTTCCAACTACTATGTTATCTTGCAAAAAGACCTGGATGGGTATTTACTCGTTTTCAGATTGTTGATGCAGTTCATGGTGATGATTATCCTGTTACTGATAGATCTGTTGATGTTCAGATTGTTGGACTTCGCAAAAAACTCGGCCTTTGCGGGAAATACATTGAAACCGTTAGAGGCGTTGGGTACAGATTCAGAGAAAATCCATGAAAAAAAAGAAACGGCTGCTTTGGCAGTTATATCCTTCTTATCTTCTTATCACACTAATTTCACTTCTTGCTGTAGGCCTTTTTGCATCAAGTGCCTTTAGAGAATTTTTTCTTGACCGTACTGCCGCAGATCTCAAGTCAAGAGCACATCTATTGGAAAAACAGGTAGATAACTACATTGCACCTCTGGATGGAATGTCGGTTGATTCTATATGCAAGTCAGCCGGCAGGCAATCATCTACTCGAATTACAGTAATAATTTCTTCAGGGAAAGTTGTAGGTGATTCTGAAGAGGTGCCGGAAAATATGGACAACCATGCTAATCGTTTTGAAGTTTCAGAGGCTTTGCGGGGAGAGGTCGGTACATCTATAAGATACAGCAAAACACTTAAGCATGAAATGATGTATGTCGCGATACCATTAAAGAGAAATAATAACATTTTAGGTGTATTACGTACTTCTATCCCAGTAACTTCAATATACGATGAGCTTCAGTCCATTCAAATTCAGATAGCATTTGGAGGGTTACTTATAGCTCTTTTTGCTGCCGGAGTCAGCTTATTTATTTCAAAACGTATAAGCAAACCAATAGAGGAGATTAAAAAAGGCGCTGAAAGATTTGCCCGCGGGGATTTAAATTATAGGATGCCGGCTGCAGATACAGAAGAAATGAGGGGCCTGGCTGAAGCAATGAGCCAGATGGCAATACAGCTTGATGTTAGGATAAAGACAGCAATAAAACAACGCAATGAGCTTGAAGCTGTCCTTTCAAGTATGAAGGAAGGTGTAATTGCAGTTGATTTGGACGAGAAAATAATCAGCATAAATCAGTCGGCAGATAGTATGTTTAAAAGCAGGACCTCAGACTTAGAACAGCGAAGCATTCAGGAGGTGATAAGAAACCCTGAGCTGCAGAAAATTACCAAGAAAGCTATTTCAAGCGGTGAACATTCAGAAGGAGATATTGTGCTTTATCAGGGCGAAGAAAGCATTTTGAATGTCCGGACAACTTCTCTTCTTGACGAGAATGAAAAATTTATAGGCATAATTGTTGTATTGAACGATGTGACCCAGCTAAGGCATCTGGAAACTATGCGGAAAGAATTTGTATCCAATGTTTCGCATGAAATCAAAACACCTCTGACAGCAATAAAAGGCTTTGTTGAGACTTTAAGTCAAGGGGCAATGGAAAATCCGGGCGAAGCTAAGCGTTTTTTGAATATTATCGAAAAACATGTAAATCGCCTGGTTGCTTTAATAGAAGATCTTATGCGCCTTTCAGTAATTGAGCAAAAAGACAAAATTGAAGACATAACGTTAGAAAAAGGGCATATCAGGAGCGTTATTAAAACTGCTATTCAGGTCTGCCAGGCAAAAGCAGAAGCAAAGAGTATAAAGGTTGGTCTGATATGTAATGAAGATATTTCAGCCAGAATAGATCCTCCACTTCTTGAACAGGCTGCAGTAAATCTTCTTGATAACGCAATAAAATATAGTGAAGAAGAGGGCTTGGTTCAGATTGAGGTAATTACCAAAGATACTGAGGTTTGTATAAGTTTTAAGGATTATGGAATCGGAATTCCAAAAGAACATCTTCCCCGTCTTTTTGAAAGATTCTATAGGGTAGACAAAGCCAGAAGCCGTAAGCTCGGGGGCACGGGGCTGGGCCTTGCCATTGTTAAACATATTGTACAGACTCATGGAGGCTATGTTACAGTTGAGAGCGAGCCTGGAGAAGGAAGCAATTTTGTTATTCACCTGCCTAAAATCTCCACTTTATCTCATTGACCTGCGGGATGGGAACCCTCTATTATGTTTGACGAACATTCCCGGCTCGAATCGCAGGGGTTTTAATGCCCTCTTTTTTCTTTTCTTCTCTCTTCTTTCTGGCTTGATAGCAAACCATATTTTTTACACGATTATAACAATCCCTTCACACGAATCTCATATTCAGTGTTTATAATTCTGTATACTACATAGTGTCTGAACAAAATCCCTATAGAATTACAGTTTTTCTGGCATTGCGAGAGAGATACGACCGAAGCAATTTTCCGGAAACAAGGGGATTGCTTTGTCGTTCGTTCCTCACTTCTCGAAATGACTGCTCAGAACAGGGGTTTTCGTTCAGGCATTGTTTATGAATATTAAAACAAAAAAGAGGACAAACGAGTTATGAAATATCATATAGTAAAGGACGACGATTTTTATTGTAAAAATCTCAGGTCAAACCAAAAAGAATGAGGCCCTTCAAGTCAAAAGTATCCTTTCCTCTTATCTCAAGGGAAGAGATGTCAGAGTAATTATGGATCTCAAGGAGTTAGAGTTAGAGAAGTTTGAACCAATCGCCCTCCTGGGAGTTTTAAAAGGTATGAGAAAAGAGATTGACCTTTTAGGAGGATGCTTGAAGTTGTGTTCCTTGAAGCTGGAGATACTAAACTATTTTAAGGAAAATCGCATGGATCAGTTCTTTAAGATTTATGATGATGAAGAAGGCGCAAAAAAGAGTGAATGGAGAAATTATGGTAAAAGATGACCTGATAATAGAATTGCAGCCCAACATTTTCCGGCTCAAGGGAGCGGGCTCCAGCCGCCACAGCTACCTGATCAGGGGGGATTATAAAAATGTTCTCATTGATTCAGGAGTGGATAAAAATTTCTCAAAATTGCAAAAATCCTTACTTACACTGGGGCTCAAGATCAGGGATATTGATATAGTAATCAATACCCACGAGCACTTTGACCATATTGGAGCCAATCGTTATTTTCAGGATTATGCCCTGATTGCCGCCCATCGCTTTGCTGCCACAAAGATTGCAGTAGAAGACAGATACGTTACCATGTATAAATCCGGCGATCTCAACGAACCATCCCTAAAAGTTCATTTGTGGCTGGAAAACAGATTTCGATTTGATCTCGGGAATTACATCCTGGAAGTAGTGCATACACCAGGGCATACTTCCGGTTCAATTTGCATTTATGAATTTACCCGAAAGATCCTTTTTACAGGGGATACTCTATTTGCCGGAGGCACACTTTCCTATATTGGCGAGTCTGGAAGTGTTGGTGATTATATCAATTCAATCAATCTGTTGGAGACAAGAAAAATAAACGAGCTTTATCCAGGACACGGAAAAATTTCAAACACCCCTGAAGATGATATGCAAAAGGCCATTCTGAATGCCAGGGCGCTTTTGAGGGACGAAGAGGGGGTAGAGATTACCGATTTCCGAGAGGTCCCTTATGCTAATCAATAATAAAAACGCAAGACAATGACCTCATAAAAAATTTAACACTCCCTTAATAGCCCTGTAACACTGATGTGGCTTAAAACGGCATTAAAAATCAACAATCGAAAAGAGGAGGTAAGCTGTGGACAAAATAGTAATTGTAACCAACCGGCCAGAGCCTGATCGTGGTTTGCTTGCATCGCTCAATACGTTGTTTCCTGAATGTGAGGTCCAGATTGTTTTCAAGGAAGTTGGGACTTTTGAGAAGCGTCCGGCAGGTGGGCGGC
>JAUWOV010000044.1 GCA_030611945.1 bacterium
TTTATCAAACAACGCTAATGATTTTGCAGGAGTCTGATGCGATATTTCCAATCCGCCAAATGTATATGCTGTGGTAAATAAAGGATCCAGATCCGTTATCCGTTCAAACATTTCATATGTTATATTAGCTGACTTAATATCAGGCTTTTTTACTCTAGCCATATATTGTATGGTTTTAATCCATAATATGTCCGCAGCCATATTATCAAAACCCAATGCAGGTCGCTGAATAAACCTGTCCGCTAACCCGGCATCCTCTTTTATATTGTTTAGAGTATTTCCCAGCGGCATTAATCCAACAAGTAACATAATCGCCATGATTATCTGAACTGAGGCTTTTGAAGATTTCATAATCTTTTCTCCTTGTTTTTTTGTTTATGCAAAATCTTTATTCTTAAATATTGCAACTGAAACCAGCAGCATTATCGCAGTATATATAGCCCCATACAGAATAACGCCAAAGATCAATCCCCATGGAATACAAATCCCATGAGCGGCTGGAGCCTTTACATTGAAGTACTGAAAGTTCGGTAATACGTAGTAGAGAAGCAGCCCGACGAACTTAGTTACTACATTACCTGCTCTTTCCACCAGAAATGGTATCTGATATGACAGATGTCCGGCTATATAAACCACTACAGCTAATATGGAACTTACCATGGATGAACAAAAAGTAGAAAAAAGCACAGACACTGCTACCAGAACTATGGCTTCAAAACAGACAAGTATTAATGGCTTAAACATAACCAAATTTAAAGCGTGAGTTTTTATAGCCAGGATTATTATGAACCCTACAGCCATTATAGCTATTGAAAGCAGTGCAACGTATACTGCTCCAAGGAATTGTCCAAGGATGAATTCATACTTTCTTACAGGTTTTGCTATTAATGTTTGAATTGTTCTTGATTCTATTTCTTTTGGGATAGCTGTAGAACCCACCATGATTGATATCAGCATTGCTGCTACAGCAATACCTGCCAAACCAATATCTTTCATAAGCTTTGTTTCTTCACCCGCTGTAACTGCGCTATACAATGTAGAATATGCTATGGCAAACAAACAAAAAACGACTATTACATAGAGAATTCTACTTTTCATCAACCTTTGATATACACCTTGTGCGATAGTTAAGATAGTACTCATGTTTTTTCTCCTCTCTTTTTTTCTATTAATTTCAAGAAATACTCTTCTAAGGATTCTTTTGGATCCAGCAGATCTTTTAGTTTTCCGGAAACAATAAGCTTGCCTTTATCCAAAATTCCTATACTGTCGCAGAGCGTTTCTGCATCATGCAGAACATGTGAACTGAAAAAGACTGTTCTACCCTGCCTCTTTATATTGAGTATTGTATCCATTACCTCCTTTCTACCCACCGGGTCTAATCCCGCGATTGGTTCATCAAAAAAAACTAAATCAGGATCATTGATTAATGTCTGAGCAATACCGATACGCTGAAGCATACCTCTGGAAAACTTTCTTAAAGGTATTTTTCGACTGTCTGTTAATCCAACCATGTCCAACAACTCCTCAATTTTCTTGTATCGTTCTTTTCTGGGGATTTTAAATATCTTCCCATAAAAATTTAATAATTCAACAGACGAAAACGATTCATAAAAATAGGGACTCTGCGGAAGAAATCCTATTTTTTGCTTTATTTCTATATCCCCAATTTGTTTTTCTAAAATCCAGGCTGTACCGGTTGTAGGCGCAGCAAGACCCAGTAACATATTAATAGTTGTTGTTTTGCCTGCTCCGTTTGGTCCTAAGAATCCGTATATTTGATTAGGAGAGACTTCAAGATTGAGATCTTGAATAGCTTTCGTTTCTTTCCCGCCAGTTTTATAAATCTTGGCAAGATGTTCTGTTTTTATAGCTAACATTATTCAGTAAAATTTACTCCTATTTTCTGATGTTACCAATAAATCTTTCTAAAAGCAAGTGATTGTGCTGGCTGGGCACATAGGTAACACTTTTTGTTTAAGATTCTCATTGTGATTCTCAATATATCTCATGGGTATCAAATAATCAAGCGCTTGATGAGGGCCCAAATTCCTATTTAGCCCAGCAAATACAGGAATCTAAAGAGAAATTAGGATTAGTTTTTTCCTAATTACAGACGCACCTCTCCTACATTTACTCTATATAACCCGATTCCTTTCAAATTCATGACTCGGCGTATAGTCGCATCCCAATCCTGTCTTGATTTCTCTATTGCTTTTCTTTTTATCTTCATATATTTCTTTAACCATTTCTTCTAATCCAAAATGCTCCATACAATGACCTACTCAGCTTAACCCCATCTTCCCCGTTACCCCTTCTTTAGTTCTTTTTAATCTGACTTACGACATCTTTTTTGTTAATAGCATTTTTATCTCCACTTTTCACCCACTGGGTGATGGTTTGTTTAAGCCATTATACCAGCGGAGACTACTCCTTTCTACTCTTTTTTTAGACTTCTATGTAGGTTTTAGAGAATGATTAGAGATTCTTCAAGAAACCTCTTTGTTTCCAGAAACGCCTTTGCTCTATGGCTTATTTTGTTTTTTACCTCAGGACCCAGTTCTGCAAAGGTCTTGCTGTATTCTGGAATAATGAAGAGAGGATCATATCCAAAACCTGTTTTGCCTTTAGGTTCAAAAGCGATTATCCCTTCACAGGTGCCTTTTATGATTTTTTTTACTTTGCCTTTTTCTGCAATTGCAACAATACATACAAACCGCGCCGTGCGATTCTTAGGAGGAACATACTCCATGAGCCGAAGAAGCTTCTTGTTATTATCATCGTAGGTTGCATCTTTACCTGCAAAACGTGCGGAATAAACGCCGGGACTTCCTTCCAAAGCATCAACCTCAAGTCCGGAATCATCAGCAATAGCCAACTGCTGTGTAAATCTACTTACAATAATGGCTTTTTTTGAAGCATTCTCTTCTAATGTTGCGCCGTCTTCTTCAACCTCCTCTAATCCAGGGAAATCTAACGCAGACGAGATTCCTGCTTTTAAATCACCTAAAATCTTCTTAATCTCTTTTATTTTATTTCTGTTTCTTGTTGCCAGAACTATATTCACTCTACTTATCTTTTATCTTCTTAAGCTTTGCATGTTTGGTAAGCAAAAGACGCTTTTGATTGTCATTGTCAAAATGAACTGTTACTTTCAAACTATCTCCAACCCCGCTATGATCAATAACAGTTCCTTTTCCCCATTTTGGGTGTATCACTCTATTGCCAATACTATACTCTCGTTTAAGAATATGTTTAGTCATATCATTCCCCTTTATCAAAGTGTTTATCTGCCATTCTTGTTATTCTATTTAGAACGATCTCAAGTTCCCTGCCTTTTTTCTGTTTTTCCTCCTTTGAAGTATCTGATGGAACATAAATAGGAGAACCAAAAGTTACTACGGCCCTGGTGAAAGGATGTGGAAATACATAGCGGTCCCAGCTATTGAGTTTTCTTTTTCTGGACGCGCTGAATGTTATTGGAATTATTGGGCATCCTGACTCGGCTGCTATCTGAATAACTCCTTGCTGTACTTTCTCAGCTGGACCTCTTGGCCCATCTGGTGTTATTGGCATATCAAAACCCTCTGATAACTTTTTAAGCACAGCCTTATGAGAATTTTTTTTGTAATGTCTGCTAGAACCTCTGACTACAGAATATCCAAATCTCCTGATAATTTTTGTTAAGAATTCCCCATCTTTACTTGGACTTATTAAAACACATACTTTTTTTTCGCCTAACCTGTACCTGTAATAATATAAAGTCAAAAACGATCTGCCATGCCAGAGGGCAAATATAATATTTTTACCTTCTCTTTTTAATCTTAGATAGTTCTCTTTTCCTTCAGTTTCAAAGATTATGCTTCTACCAATACCTCTAATCAATATACGTACTAACCACAGAATTATTCCTGACTTAAAAATATCATGTATTCTCATTTTTCTGCATCCATACGAAACTGAAGATCATACAATTTCTTGTACAAACCTCCTTTTTTGATAAGTTCCTCATGTCTCCCTGTTTCTATAATTTTACCGTCTTCAACTACTATAATTTTATCCGCATGCATGATAGTAGAAAGTCGGTGCGCAATCACAAATGTGGTACGGTGAGTCACAAGATTATCTATTGCCTTCTGGACCAGATATTCCGATTCAGTATCAAGAGCAGATGTCGCTTCATCAAGTATAAGAATAGGAGGATTTTTAAGAATAGCTCTTGCAATGGCTATTCTCTGCGCCTCTCCACCTGAAAGCTTTACTCCGCGATCACCAATAACAGCATCATATCGTTCAGGCATTTTCATTATAAACTCATGAGCAAGCGCAGCTTTAGCAGCATGTTCTATCTTTTCTTGAGAAACTTTTTTCTGATGACCATAAGATATATTCTGTTTCACTGTATCATTAAAGAGAACAGTCTCCTGTGTAACAATTCCCATTTGCCTGCGAAGAGAATATAATGAAAATTCCTTAATATCCGTTTCGTCTATTGTGATTTCACCTGATGTTGGATCATACAGTCGTGGAATGAGATTCGCTATAGTCGTTTTACCTGAACCGCTTGGACCTACTATAGCAACAACCTCTCCGTGCTTAATATCAAAACTGATATTCTTTAACACAATAACATCTTTATCATAAGCAAAACTGATATTTTGAAATTCAATTTTATTCTTAAATGTATCCAATGCACGCGCATTGGGCAAATCAACAATCTCTGACGGACTATCCATAACTTTGAAGACCCTTGATGAAGCCGCAAGCATAGACTGAATCGTATTATTAACCTTGCTTAATTTCTTTACTGAACCAGGTATCCCGCCTATAGCAACAGCAAATCCAATAAAGCAGCCAATGGTTAAATCCCCTCTTATAACAGAAACGCCGCCCAGCCATACAGCAAGAGCAATTCCAAGCATACCTACAAACTCTGCAACAGAAGAAGTAACTGCTTGTATTCTTGTTCTCTTTATCTCTGTTTTAAAAACCCCCTCGTTTTCTTTATTAAACCTTTCTGATTCATAATGTTCCATAGAAAAGGCTTTAATAATTCGCATTGAGGAAAGACTTTCCTGCATCACTGAAAAAACAGATGCTCTTCTCCTTAAGGTAATGGATGTAACCTTGCGCATCTTTTTGCCAAATTTAGCAATTGGATATATTACAAGAGGAAATATCAGAACAGAGGCAATGGTTAGTTTTGGACTGAGAGCAAATGCCATTATTATGCGCGTCAGGATATTTAAAGGCTCTCTCATAACATCTCCAAAGAGTACTGTCATAGATTTTTTAACTTCTCCAACATCATTTGCAATACGGCTCATAATAGCGCCCGATTTCTGTCTGGTAAAGAAGGATAAACTCATATGCTGAATATGCCTGTACAATTTATTTCTTAAATCCAATGTCCCCCTAAGACCAGCGTATGTTATTAAATAACTTTGAGCAAAATAGGCGAATCCTTTCAAAATATAAATAAAAATTATAAATAAAACCAACAATCTCAGCCATGCAAACACAGTGAATTCTGCTGTTAGCGGGGTTATAGCAATCTTATGCCCAAAGAGTTCTCCCTTAAGAGTTAGAGGAATTGGTACGTTTGAGGATATATTATCCGCCGATAGGATATTATCCATAAATACCACTATGCCTCCTATTGAGCCAATAGTGCAGAATTGAAGAATGAACATACATATTACTGCCAGCAGTATTCTCTTCCAGTATGGTTTTGCAAATTTCAGAATTCTTAAGTATTGATTCATAATTATCTATTTCCTCCAATCTTCCAAACGCCTTTTTCAAGAAAAGCTTCTATGGTTTGGCGATTTGCTTTATTTATCAAATTAGAGTGTGATACTTTATTCTTTTTCGCGTATTCAGCAAGCGTCATGATGTGCGCGCCTTCCAGATACGCAAGTCTCTTGTGATAACTGTTCGTAAGCGCTTTGCCGACTATTTCTTCCATGATTTCAGCAACGCCTTTTTCGTCAAATTCCTTAAATGCTTCGTAATATAATTTTCTATCAATGAATTTAATATTCACAGGCACAAAACCTTCTCGTATAAGCAGATAATTATTTATCACTCTTCCGATACGGCCATTACCATCAACAAACGGGTGGGTGTGTTCAAAAGCAAGATGCAGCAGAGCAATGCGTTTTATAATATTTTCGTGACTGTTTGCGTTATAACCTGCAAGCATTTTATCCAATCTTTCTGCTACTTCTTTTGGATCCGGTGCTATGTGGTTCGCAATCCTGACCCACTCACCATGCTTACGAAATCTGCCGGCTATATCATCCCGGATATTTGCTATAAGCATTTTGTGAAGCGACAGAATAATCTCAAGAGTAAGCTCTTGTTCTTTGGCTTTTGCATTGATATAAAAAACTACCCGCGCGAGATTTTTTGCTTCAAAAATTTCTCTTTCAGTGATGTATCTGTCTAAATTTATTTGCAAAAGGATTTTCTCTGTTTCTTCAAGAGTGAGAGTGCTGTTCTCAATGGCATTGGAGTTATACACTTGCTCGGAAACCTCCGCTTCACTCAATAATTTCAGAAGCGATTGTTTACCGACAGACGCAATATAATACCGCTCTCTCAAGCGATTGATTGAATTGAAAACATGCAATATTTTTGCCATAGTTGCAGTATATACTTTTTCACTCTTTTGTCAACAAAACCGTGAAAATTTGTAAAAAAATGACGATTTTCACGGTTTTGAGCTGTGAGTCAGGTATCTATTCCTCCAGCATTTGATATATACTCTCTGCGGCTCTTTTACTTGCGCCCGGACTCCCTAGCTTTTTTTTTATTTTGGATAACCTGTTTTTTATATCACTCATTTTTTCATTGCTATTCAGTATATCAAGAGCGCATCTACTAATATTTTCTGGATTTGCTTCTTCCTGCAAAAGCTCAGGAACTATTCTCTTCCCAGCCATTATATTTACAAGCCCTATATGAGGGACACTCAAAAAAGTTTTAAATAAGAAACTTGTAAGAGGAGATGCTTTATAAACAACGATCATTGGCACATTCAGAAGCGTCGCTTCAAGTGTTACAGTTCCTGATGCCCCGATCAGGAGATCGCAGCAGCCCATTCCATCATATGTTCTATTTTTAATAATCTTAATACTAATGTTCAGGCTATGAAGAACTTGTTCAATATCTTTCTCATCTATATTTTCCGAGCATAATAGAACAAATTCAACATCAGAGAGAGATTTTTTAATTATTTCTGCCGCTTGAACCAACGCAGGCAATATTCTCCTTATCTCCTGTTTTCTGCTTCCCGGTAATAAACCAACAATACGTTTTCCTGTTATATTCAAACTTGTTAAAATCTCTTCTTTTGCGCCGGATGTTTTTACTATGTCAAGCAAGGGATGCCCAACAAATTCTACAGGCACATCATACTCTTTATAAAAATCTTCCTCAAAAGGGAGAATAACTATCATTTTGTCAACACAGGCTTTTACTATTTTTATACGTCCTCTCCCCCATGCCCAGAGTTGGGGGCTGATATAGTAAACAACTTTAATATTCCTCTTCTTTGCCTGCTTTGCTAATCTCAAATTAAAGCCAGGATAATCAATAAGAATAACCAGTTCAGGATGATCCTTATCCATGATCTCACATAATTTGCTGAAACGCCTTTTTATTTTAAATATTCCTCTAAATACCTCGCTTATACCAACTATATCAAGGTCATCAATATTGAATATATTTTCAACGCCTGCGCTCTGCATTCTATGTCCGCCCATACCGACGAATTTAAGTGTTGGATCTATTTTTTTCATATTCTTTACAAGATTGCTTCCATGCAGATCCCCTGATGTCTCACCTGCAACGATCATTACTTTTTTATTAGCCATTATTGCTCTATCCTTGGGAATAAGGACTCTGGTTTACACATTAATTGTCCTAGGGGTAATAAATTTAAATCAAGTTCTTCAGTTTTTACAGAATCATATCCAAGACATTTGGCAAGTCTTAAAGAGATATTTGGCATTACAGGAAAAATTAGAATATCCATAATCCTGATAATATCACAGCATGTATACAGGATACTTCCCAGCCGATCTCTTTGTGTCCCATTTTTTACCAGCTTCCACGGCTCGGTTTTGTCAAAATATTGATTTGTAAGAGCTGAAATCTCCAAAAAATTCTTTACAATTTCATGAATCAGAAAACTATCCAGAGCCTTTTTTATGGAGTCCACCTTTTCCCTTACCTTTGCTTGGAGAACATGTTCAACATCTGTCAGCTTCATACATTCAGGCACCTTGCCATCAAAATTCTTTATTGCAAAATTAATGACCCTGCTGACTAGATTGCCAAAATTGTTTGCCAGATGCGCATTATAGCTTGTTATGAATGAATCAAGCCTGAAATCTGCATCCTTGCCAAAGACCATCTCGGATATCAGCAGAAACCTTAAGCCATCAATGCAAAAAATATTGACTAATTCTAATGGATTCACTACGTTGCCGATTGATTTGCTCATTTTTATGTTTTTAGTGTTCCAGTATCCGTGAACCAGTAATTTCTGCATCGGCTCTAATCCAATAGCCTTAAGCATTGTAGGCCAGTACACAGCATGCGCCTTTAAAATATCCTTCCCAATAATATGATGTGAGTATTCCCAGTATGTCCTAAACAGGTCTTCGTCTGGATAACCTAAAGCGGAGATATAATTGATTAAAGCGTCAAACCAGACATATGTTACATATTTTTTGTCAAACGGCAGTTCAATTCCCCAGTCCAACCTGTTCTTAGGACGCGATATACATAGGTCTTTCAATGGTTCCTTCAAAAAGGACAATATTTCCTTCCTGTACTGCTCAGGAAATATAAAGTTATTGTGCTTATTTATATAATCTATGAGCCAATCCTGATACTTTGACATCTTAAAGAAATAATTGCTTTCCTTAATTAATGTTGGTTTTGTCCCATGCTCAGGACAATTACCATCAACCAGTTCTCTCTCATCCAGAAATCTTTCGCATCCAACACAGTATAATCCTTCATATTTCGCAAAATATATTTCGCCCTTATCATAAATTTTTTGGAGAATACTTTGAACAATTCTCTTATGGGAATCATCTGTTGTTCTTATGAATTGGGAATATTCTATGCCCAGTTTTTGCCACATTTCCTTAAATTCATCGGATATCTCATCAGCAAATTCTTTAGGCGATTTGTTTTCCTTATTAGCTGCTTCAACTATTTTTTGTCCATGTTCATCAGTACCTGTGAGAAAATAAGTTTTAAATCCAAATAGTTTTTTGTATCTGTTAATGATATCAGCAACTATTGTGCTGTAGGAATGTCCAAGATGCGGGTGACTGTTAACATAGTAAAGAGGTGTCGTTATATAAAACAGTTTAGTTTGTTTATTCATATATTGTTAATATAGCATACTTATGCCAATTTTTAAATGCTGGCAAAAAACAATATTGACAAAGAATTTTTATATGTTATATTTAGGTTACTCGAGTGTGCGTATTTAATAGAGATGATATATGAAAAGAGTTTCAATGAAGAATATTGCCTCACTGTCCGGAGTGTCAAGGACAGTTGTTTCCAGAGTTTTGAATAACAAAGCTGATGAGTATAGAATAAGTAAAGACACAAAAAATAAAATTCTCAAACTTGCCAAAAAGCTTAAATATCAGCCAAATCAATTAGCGCTTGCATTGAAACTTGGCAGAACAAACACTATCGGGCTTATAGTATCGGACATAACCAATCCTTTTTTCTCAACCATTGCCAAGTGTATAGAGGATTTTCTCAACAGGGCAAATTATAGCCTAATAATATGCAATTCTAATGAAAAATGTGAAAAAGAAACAGAATATATCTCATTATTAAAACAAAAAAATGTAGATGGTATAATTATTTCTCCAACACAAAACAGTTCCGATGGTATTAAGGAATTATTGCATGAAAGATATCCTTTTGTTCTTATAGATAGGTGTTTTCAAAAGATGGATACAAATTGTGTTACGGTAGATAATAGAAAAGGCGCATATGATTTAACAAAATATCTCATAGATAGAGGACATTGTTTTGTTGCGCATATTGCAGGAATAAAAAAAACATATACAGCCAGTGAAAGATTGAAAGGATATAAACAGGCTCTAAAGGAAAATGGATTGAAGTATAGAAAAAAACTTGTTAAGCACACAGATTTTTCAATAGAAGAAGGATATAAAGCTGCAAGAGATTTATTATCTGGAAAAACAGAAAAAGCAACAGCTATATTTTGCGCTAACAATAAACTTACCATTGGGGCGTTGCAGGCGGTTTCGAATATGAAATTAAAAATCCCTGATGATATAGAAATTGTAGGGTTTGATGAGATTAATTTGTATAGATTATTTACTTTTCCTTTTGCTTTTATTCAACAACCTGCAGAAGAAATGGGAAAAAGGGCATCAGAGATATTACTTGAGCAATTAAAGAACAAAGATTCACATAAATTTAAGCAAACAATACTCAAGACAAAATTGATTTGTATAGAATAAATAAAAATTGGATATTAACAAAAGGAGAAATATAAAATGTTAAATCTAACAAAAATCAAAAAGGCAAAAACATTGCGTTGTTCATCATGGGATACAAGCGGTCGTAATTCCGACTCGTGGAAGATTGAAGGAGGCGAAACACGGGTTCTGGCTGATATCAAAGGGACGGGCTGCATAACACATATCTGGATGACGCAGGGCAGCGGCTACCGGGATGTGCTTATTAAAATGTATTGGGATGGCGAAAAAAATCCGAGTGTGCTATGTCCGTTGGGCGATTTTTTCGGGCTGGGTAATGAAATTGTAAACTCCTACCAGTCTCTATTGTTTACCGCTTCAACTAAGCAAAACAACAAGTTTAATCAGGGCTGCGCTTTGAACTGCTACTGCCCGATGCCGTTTAATAAATCGGCGCGAATCGAATTAGTGAATGAAGGGGCAAAAGATCACGGTCAGTATTTCTATATTGATTATGAGCTATATAATGAACCGAATAGCGATGATACAGGATATTTTCACGCTCAATTTAGGCGTGAAAATCCATGTAACGGCTGGGGGCATGAGATATCTGTAAATGTAGCTGAAGCCAATATTGTCAATAAAGAAAGATTAGCATGGGAAAATAATTATGTGATTCTTGAAGCAAAAGGTGCCGGACATTATATTGGTTGCAACATCAGTGTGACCAATTTTCAAGGAACATGGTGGGGGGAGGGAGACGATATGATATGGGTAGATGGCTATAAATGGCCGCCTGATTTGCATGGAACAGGCAGTGAGGATTTTTTTAATCAGGCTTGGGGCATGCAGCCCAATGCCTTTATGCATAACGGCAGTTCCATTCACGAGAATAATACCAACGGCTATCAGACATCATATGTTCATCATCTGGAGAATCCTGTCCGTTTTCAAAAAGAGATTAAGGTAACCATTGAACACGGTCACGGCAATCATCTTGCCAATGAATGGTCTTCTGTTGCTTACTGGTATCAGAAAGAACCTCATCAGAAGTTTGGGATAGTTCCTGTTGATAAGCGCAAGCCTGTCCAACGTACTATGGATGGCAGATGGATCATTGATAAAAAGCCTCAAACATCGCAGATACCTGTGAAACTTAATGCTGAAATGAAAAAAATGAAGGCGCAGTGGAAAAAGAAACAGAAATAGTTTCAATAATGCGCTGCAAAATGGAGATTACATCATGGGTAAGTATGCCTTGGGTCTGGATTTTGGCACAGAATCGGTACGGGCATTGGCTGTGGACTGTAAGACGGGAGATGAATGTTCATTGGCTGTTGAAGTATATAACCACGGTGTAATAACTAAAAATCTGCCCGGCTTGAATGAACCATTGCCTCCTGACTTTGCGCTTCAGCATCCGCAGGATTACATTGACTCTTCTTATGCTGCTATTTCAGAAATCCTTAAAGATGTACCTGCAAAAGAGATCATAGGTATAGGTGTAGATTTCACGGCCTGCACAATGCTGCCTGTTAAAAACGACGGAACACCTCTCATGCAAATTGATAAATTTCGCTCTAATCCTCATGCATGGGTTAAATTATGGAAACATCATGCTGCACAACCAGAGGCGGACAAAATAAATCAGGTGGCTCTAGAGAGAAAGGAACCATTCCTTAAATATTATAGCGGTATTATTTCCAGTGAGTGGATGCTTCCAAAATGCTGGGAGATCGCTAATAAGGCGACTGAGGTATACAAAGCCACTGATATTATGATAGATGCAGGAGACTGGCTTGTTTATCAAATCACAGGAAAATTCTGTCGTAATGCCTGTGCTGCCGGGTACAAAGGTTTGTGGAACGCAGAAACTGGTTTTCCAGCTAAAGATTTTTTGAATGCTTTGGATCCTAAAATAAAAGATATGGATGAAAAATGGTTGAAAAATATTGTTTATCCGGGTCAGCGTGTTGGTGTTGTCTCAGAAGCATTTGCTACTCTAAGCGGTTTAATGCAAGGAATTCCTGTCTCTGCTGCGACCATTGATGCTCATAGCGGTGTTCCCGGAATGGGAGTATTCAGCGAAGGGTCTATATGCATCATAATGGGTACTTCATCCTGTCATATGCTGCTTTCTAAGAAACTTCGTTTCTTCAATGGATATGCCGGCGTTGTTAAAGACGGCATCATCCCCAGATTCTATGGCTATGAATCCGGACAATCGGCCGTGGGGGATATCTTCGCGTGGTTTGCTAAAAATTTTATGAAGTCAAAAGGTGATACTTTCAGCGAAATATCCCAAAAAGCGTCAGTATTAAAACCAGGAGGGTCTGGCATTGTTGCACTGGACTGGATGAACGGCAATCGAAGTATTCTGATGAATTCACATTTAACGGGAATGATTATCGGGTTAACATTGAATTCCCGTCCAGAAGAAGTCTATCGGGCATTAATCGAAGCAACGGCCTTTGGAACAAGAATTATTCTTGATGCTTATCAGAAGGTTGGAATTCCAGTGAAAGAAATAATAGTTTGTGGAGGATTGGTAAAAAATCCTTTAATCATTCAAACATATGCTGACGTGACAGGGATTCCGTTTAAAGTGGCAGCGTCAAACCAGGCTGTCGCATTAGGTGCTGCTATGTTCGGAGCAATTGCAGCAGGCCCGGAAAATGGAGGGTTCAATTCGTTTGAAAAAGCAATTCCGGTAATGACAAAACCTCCTTTAAAAACCTACTTACCTGGTAGCAATGCAAAGACTGTATATGACCAGCTTTTTGAAATATATCTGGAATGTCACGCTTACTTCGGACGCAAGCATTCTGAAATAATGAAGCGTCTTAAACAACTAAAATTAAACACAAGAGAAGGAACGCATGAATAAAATAGCCGATATCTACATACCTTTAGACAGCCGCGCTGAGCCTAACAAACAAGTTTGGCCTATTGCAACAAAACAACTAAGAGAGTTTATAAAAGTTATTAAGAGATGTGGCTGGGAAGCCAATGTGCTAAATTCTGATAAACCTGTTGCAAGTGTAGACGAGGGAATGCAGGTTATCAAAAAAGCAAAAGGCGAAAGGTTTATAAATTTCATGGCCGGCTGGGCTTATCCTGATTTTTCTGTAAGCCCAATGTGGCAGTTATTACCTAATGTACCAAAATTGATGATAGGAAGTACCCTGCCTGATTTTCCCGGCGCTGTTGGGCTTTTTGCCGCAGCGTCTGGCATGGCTCATATGGGTATTGAGACCAGCCGCTTATTCATAGAAAAATTTAAAAATCCTGACAGCTATGCAAATGCCATTAACACCTTTTTGAGCAAAGAAAACTATGAGCCGCTATATCCCGAGCCAATCGAGGTTGTTGTCAATGATTCCCACAGAGAAAAAGCAAAGAAAGCCATCAAACAGCTAAAAGGGTCCATTTATGGGGTAGTGGGACCTCGTTCTATGCAGATGTGGAATAAGATTTCTGAGGCAGATTTCTTGAAATATTTTGGAATCTCGCGGGAAGGATTTGATGGATTAAGGGTTTTAAAAATGGCTGAGAAGATTTCCGATAGTAAAGCGGAAAAAGCATTAAACTTTTTACTTGGAAAAGGCATGGATATTCGTCTTGGAAGCGATCCTGCTAAAATGCTGACAAAAGACATGGTGGTTTTTCAGATGAAAGTTTATTTTGCTCTACTTGAACTTAAAAAGCAATTCGGTTTGGATTTTTTAGGTGTTCAGGACCAGCTTGACTGGATAGAATATAACCCAGCAACCGATTTAACGCTGGGAATTTTAAACAATAAACTGAGACCTGAATCGGATGGCGAAACTGTAGTAGCGGCTACAGAAGCCGATGATGGAGCAGCTATAACCATGTATGTTTTAAAACTATTGAGCGGCGGAGAACCTGTAGGCTTTAGTGACCTGCGTTACTGGGATTCAAAGCGCGGACTATACTGGTTTGTTAATTCAGGTGCTTTAGCTCCTTATTTTGCCTACGGTTGCCACGATTCTCTCAAAGGATCATGGTCTGAGCGGCAAACCTATATGTACTTTAAGCAAGGCGGAGGCACATGCTCTGTGGTGGTGCGCATTCCCGGGATAATAACCTGGGCTCGTTTTTCGTATCGGAACCATCAGATGTATCTCTGTGCAGGTCGCGGTATTACAGATGTCCCTACAGAAAAACAGTGGCGAGAGCGTTCAAACAGATGCAATCCTGAATGGCCGCACTGGTATTTAAAGCTCTGTAGTCAAATTGAGTGGAAAATAAATTCCAATCATCCTATGACTGTGATGGGAGATTATCTTGCCGATTTGAAAGCACTCGCTGAGCAGTTAAGCCCAAAAACCTAGATAGAAGCCTAAAAAAAGGTAGAAAGAAGCAGGCTCTGCTGGTATAATAGCAAAAACAGAGCATCACCCAATGGGTGAAAAACGGAGATAAAGATGCTATTAACAAAAAAGATGTCACAAGTCAG
>JAUWOV010000070.1 GCA_030611945.1 bacterium
GCTTTCTTTTAAGTTGTTCAAAAGCGAGCTGAAGCTCTCCAATTCCTCTTGGGTGGAGAAGTCCTACAATGATCTGGTAATCTCCCCTGCGCTGATATACGCTTATATTTCCAAGAGCCAGCACTTTTAGCCCATCTTCTATCTTGAACTTTATCTTCTGATTAGCTCCTCTGAAAAACACAGCATTAAGCTGGGATTGTTCGTCCTTTAATGTAAAATAAATGTGGCCTGAAGAAGGCATCCTGCAATTTGATACTTCTCCTTCTACCCACACACTTGGAAAACTCTCTTCCAGCAAATTCTTTATCTTTGAAGTAAGCTCACTTACAGTAAAGATATGCTCCATTACACTCTCCAATCTTCAATATCCTTGTCGGAAACACGTTCTTCCTGTCCAAGTCTGATTATTTGCTGCTGATCCTTTTTGGACACATTAATATGCTTCCATGTCGCTTTTTTCTTGCAGTACATTGAGCATAATAAAGCTGCTGTTCTGATATCTTCATCATTTGTATTAGATTCGACTAAAACCACAGGGCCTGCTATATCTTGAGGTTCAAGATGCATCATCTTATCCCCAGCAAGCTTAAGCAATTTATTGTTTTCCTGTTCGTTTCTTCCGATTATAACTTTTGTGCCCGATGGTAATCTGAAATGGCGTCCGATTTTTAATAGTTCAACGTCTTTCAATATAAAATCCGGTTTAAATTTTATTAAATCTTTCATACGCTTTGAGAAATTTGGCTCTGTAAGCAAACATCCACCAGCCGGGGTTGAGAACTCCCGAATTCCATACTGGCTTGCCAGCATAAACTGAGATTTTCTTGATCGACCTTGAATATTAAATAATCTATCTCTATTTATCCATCCTTTTATTTCTGGGATAGTGGGAGAAAGCAGCTTTGCAGATAAAGGACGAAGAATAAAACCCTTTAAACCTGAATCCCTGTCTGTAATATTCATAGCATCCCTGCGCTGGGACATTGGCCTTTCTCCAAGAACCTCCCCTGTAATCAGGAAAGAAGCTTCTATTTCCCTCATATATTGCCCTGCTTTTATTAATATGTAAATTCTACAGTCTAAACATGGATTCATATTCCTGCCATAACCATATTTAGGATGTTTTACTATATCCAGAAAATCCTGAGACGCCTTATGAGAATGCAATGTTATTCCTAATTCCTTAGCGCTTTTTTCTGCATAAGAAGGCGTTGCCTGTTTTATTAATTCTGAAAAAATATGAACAACAGTAAATCCATATACTTCAATACCCTGCTCCATCACTATCTCTGCCGCCAAAGCACTGTCAAGCCCGCCGGATATTAAAGCAACTGCCTTCATAAAATTGTCCCTGTGTTATTACGCTACTTCAGAATAATAACATTTTGACAAATCATAAACCAGAAGTTAAACTTCATAGACTAAAGTAGTCTAGGCAATAAGGAGACGTGTAAATGTGTGAGTTCTTCACAAATATGGATACCGCTCTATTCTATGCGGTAAATCATGGTTTAGAAAACAAGTTCCTTGACATAATAATGTCAATTATAACGGATATAGGATATTGGAAGATTCCTCTTTTAGCTGCTTGGCTATGCTTGATGATATTTGGCGGGAAAAAGGGGAGAATAACGGGAATAGTGCTTGTTGTATCACTTATACTTATAGACCTTTTCAATAGCTTCCCTTTAAAATCTCTTTTTGAAAGAACACGTCCGTGTAATATTCCATGGCTTGATGCTCGTATCCTTGTGCCAACTTCAAATAGCTACTCATTCCCTTCATCTCATGCCGCTAATGTATTTGGAATGGCAACTATATTGTCAAATAAATACAGACGCGTCAGATTTTATTTCTTCTCTGTTGCGCTAGTTGTAGGTATATCAAGGATCTACGTTGGAGTACATTATCCATTTGATGTTTTAGCAGGCGCAGCTGTTGGAATACTTTGTGGATTAGGCATGCTGAAACTCGAAAAATATATTCTCCAGAGAATTGAAGTTGCACAGTAAAAATCGTTATGATAAAATTTAAGATTATATGACGTATAAAAAAGAATTAAACTCCTTAAAATCCCCTGTAATTATAGCGCTGGATGTAGATAATCTGAAACAGGCAGAAATACTTGTAGAAGAACTTAAGGATTATGTGTCCGTTTTTAAAGTAGGGAGCCAGCTATTCACAAGCCAAGGGCCTGCTATTATAGATTTCATTCATGAGAGGGGTTGTAAAGTATTTTTAGACTTAAAATTTCACGATATACCCAACACAGTGTCCTCAGCAGTTGGCAATACAGTTAAAAAGGGTGTTTTTATGCTGACAGTGCATGCATCCGGTGGAATAGAGATGATGCGTTCTGCATATGAAGCAGCACAATCCCAAACCATTCTTTTAGGTGTTACAGTTCTCACCAGCATAGATGAGGGAATTCTAAAAAATGATCTACACATAAGTGCTTCTATAAAAGAACATGTTTCACATCTTGCAAAAATGACGAAGATTGCAGGTTTAGATGGCGTAGTTGCCTCTTCAGAAGAAACAAAATATATTAGACAGACCTGCGGAAAAGACTTTCTAATTGTTACCCCGGGAATAAGATTTACTGACTCAGATAAAAATGATCAGAAACGAACAGCCTCTCCTGCGCAAGCTATTAATGAAGGCGCTGATTTAATAGTAGTTGGAAGATCTATTACCAAAGCTTCCAGTCCAAAACATACAATGAAAATGCTCATAAAAGAAATTAATGAGTAGGGGCACAGCGTGCTGTGCCCTTATAGATGAAGACAATGTTTAGAATCTTGGAAACTTGGATTTTGAATTTGTTTCAAGTATTCGGATTTAGGGTTTCGGATTTTAGTAGATATATGACTAATTTAGAGTCCAGAGAAAAATTAAAACGAGAACATGTAAGAATTGGTGTAGCTTTGAAAATCTGCGCCAAGCATGAATATAGAATGGATCTTTGTGACAGCAATGTTATAGATATTAGTGAAACCGGACTATGTTTTAAAACAGATATTCCTTACCTTGTAAAAAGCGAATTGGAACTTGAAATGGAATTTCCGCAAGACTTTGGAGCAAAAGAGGAAACCCGCTCTTTTTATGCACTATCAGAGATTAAGCAGGTCAAAAAAACAGGGAAGGGCATGTATCTAACAGGAGTAGAATTTAAAAAAGTTTATCCGCGTTTTAAAAGAAGATTAAATAAATTCTTAAAAATGGAATTGGAGAAGAAAATGCGAGCATGTATAATTTATTTTTCATTAACCGGAAATACACACCAATTAGCCCAAATGATCTCACAAGGATTAAAACACAAGAACTTTGACGTTGATTTAGTGAGATTAGAACCAGTTAATGGAGCAAAGACATTCGCTGGACAGGGCATGACAGCCCTGCAAAGGAAAAGGGTTAATATTGGTGATGTTAATTTTGACTTGAGCATGTATGACCTGATATGGTTTGGTTCACCTGTCTGGGCTTTCAGCCCGGCACCGGCATTAAATACCTATCTGGATAAATGCCATGGGCTTGACGGGAAAAAGGCTGTAGTGTTTTATACATATGGAAGCGGCACAGGAAAGGGCAGAGCTGTGAGAATTGTTAATAAGATGTTAGAACATAATGGAACAAAATCCATGCATTCTTTATTAATCGCACAAAGAGACCTAAAAAATTCTCAAGATATTAATAACAAGGTAAATGAGCTTTTAGAAAGCATATTACAAAAATGAAACAATATGAAGTCTTGGATCTCTTTAGAAAGCGAAATGCCCTTCTTGAAGGCCATTTTCTGCTCTCTTCAGGTCTTCATAGCAGTCAATATATTCAATGCGCTAAGGTTCTCCAGCATCCAGAGTGTGGAACTAAACTTGGGAAAGCTATTGCAGAGCTTTTTCAACATATACAATGCGATGTAGTTGTATCTCCTGCAATTGGAGGAATTCTAATTGCACAGGAAGTTGCGAGAGCCCTGGGTATTAGAGCTATATTCTGTGAAAGAAAAGATGGGAAAATGATTCTTCGGAGAGGATTTGAAATTAAAAAAGGAGAACAGGCACTCATTATTGAAGACATTATTACTACAGGCCGCTCGACTATGGAAGTTATTGCAACTGTAGAAAGTTTCAAAGGCTGCAGTGTTGGCATTGGTGCAATAATTGATAGAAGTGAGAAAAAAATTAACTTTCCTGTAGAATTTAAGAGCCTTGCTAAGTTAAGTTTTAAAAATTATAATTCTGGCAATTGTTTAATATGTAAACAGGGAAAAATCCCTTTAGTAAAACCCGGGAGCAGAGAAAAAATAGAAGTTTAGGAGGTATATATGTTGCGTTATCTTACAGCAGGTGAATCACATGGGCCAGGTCTTACAGCTATTCTTGAGGGCATGCCGGCCGGATTGAGAATAAATAAGACAGAAATAAACAGAGAGCTTGCAAGAAGACAGTCTGGATATGGCAGAGGTGAAAGGATGCAGATTGAGCATGATACTGTTCAAGTAACCTCTGGACTGCGCACGGGATTAACACTTGGCTCGCCGATTACAATGATCATAAAAAATAAGGATTGGCAGAACTGGAAAAATGAACCTCCTATAACAAATCCAAGACCGGGACATGCTGATCTTGCTGGTATACTAAAATACAATCAGCAAGATATAAGGAATATCCTTGAGCGCTCAAGTGCTCGCGAAACAGCAGCTAGAGTTGCAGTTGGCGCAATTGCTAAAAAGCTGCTTAATAAATTTGGCATAGAGATTATGAGTTGTATATGTGAAATTGGTGGTGTGGAAAAAAACGAAAAACTAATGAGAGAAAAAATAGACCAAGCACGAAAAAACGGCGATAGTCTGGGAGGCATATTTGAAATAACAGTAAAGGATGTTCCCGTAGGATTAGGATCTCATGTGCATTGGGACAGAAAGCTGGATGGAAGACTGGCTCAATGTTTGATGAGCATTCAAGGAATAAAGGGTGTTGAAATAGGGCTTGGATTTGCTGCATCAAAAAAACCAGGCTCAAAGGTTCATGATGAAATAATATATGATTATAATTTTAGGCGAAAGACTAATAATGCAGGTGGAATTGAAGGAGGTATTTCAAACGGAGAGGATATAGTTATCCGCGGAGCAATGAAACCAATTCCAACTATTAAAAAGGCTCTCAACTCAGTAGATATAATTACAAAAAAAACTGTTAAAGCAAAAGTAGAGCGTTCTGATGTTTGTGCGGTTCATGCTGCAAGCGTTGTAGGCGAAGCAGTTGCAGCATTTGAAATTGCGAACGCTATGTGCGAAAAATTTGGCGGAGACAGTATAAAAGAGATGAAGCGAAACTACAATTCCTACGTCAGAATGATAGGAAGGATTTGAAACGATGAGGCTTCAGGTAAATCCAACGCGAATGGAGGTGTTGAATCTTAGGCGAAGACTTGCGCTTGCAAGGCGTGGACATAAGCTGCTCAAGGATAAACAGGATGAACTTATGCGCAGGTTCATGATATTTTTGGAGCAGAACAAAGAGACCCGCAAAAAAGTTGACGAGGAACTTAAAAAAATCTTTAATATGTATTTGGGAGTGTGTTCCAGAACAAATAAAGAATCATTATACTCTGCAATAAAATACCCTCAAGAGGTACCAGAATTTCTTTCATCAAGATTAACGGTTCTCAATATAAAAGCACCACACATTGAAATAAGCAAACCAGGAAATCCATTTTCCTATGGATTCAAGGATTCATCGCCGGATTTGGATATTACATTGAGCATGCTGAGCACACTTCTTCCTGAAATGCTGAAACTGGCAGAAACAGAAAAGCTCATACATCTGGTAGCAGATGAGATAAAGAAAACCAGAAGAAGAGTCAATGCATTAGAATATATCTTAATACCAAATCTGGAAGAAACAATAACCTACATTACAATGAAGCTCAGCGAACTTGAGCTTGCAAACATTGTCAGACTAATGAAGATTAAGGATATTGCGCGAGCAAAATAATGAGAGTATGTGCATTAGTCCCTAATGCCGGGTCCGGGGCAAGAATGAAAACTGTCCTTCCCAAACAGTATCTTGATTTAGATAGCAAGCCTGTTCTCATTCACACACTGAACATACTTAATAGTGCGAAATGCATAAATGAAATCATCCTGATTTCAGATAAAAAATACATAGAAAAGTCGCGTTTGCTGATTCAAAGATACAATATCAAAAAAGTTTCAAGAATTGTCTGCGGAGGCAAAACAAGACAGGAATCAGTTTACAGGGGACTTATGAGTATCAGAAACACACCTGATATTATATTGATCCATGATGCAGTAAGACCTTTTATTACACAAGAGCTTATTGACAAATCAATAAAAACTGCCTGTAAGCATGGCGCAGCTGTAATAGGGCTTCCTTTATTTGACACAATAAAAATGGTTAAAGACAACTGCATTGAGAAAACGATTGATAGAAATAACTTATGGAGAGTTCAAACTCCTCAGGTATTTAAATACCGCCTTATAAAAACCGCATATCAAAAAGCCAATAAAAACAAGTTTTCAGGAACGGACGATGCTTCATTAGTGGAGCAATTGAATCATTCTGTCAGGATAGTTCAGGGGTCCGAGAGGAATATAAAAATTACAGATCAAAAACAATTCAAATTAGTTGGAGGAAATTAGAAATGCTGATTGGAATAGGCTATGATATACACAGATTAGTTATAAACCGCGATCTTATTATAGGTGGAGTGAATATCCCATTTTTATTTGGACTAAAAGGCCACTCTGACGGGGATGTTCTGATCCATGCTATATGCGACGCGATTCTTGGCGCAATAAACAAAGGAGATATTGGACAGCATTTTCCGGATGATGACCCGCTTTTTGACGGCATCTCCAGTCTTAAATTTCTTGAAAAAATGGACCCTATCCTACGAATGGAGAACATGGAAATTAACAATATTGATACCATCATATTTGCAGAAAAGCCCAAGATGGCTCCTTATATTGATGGTATGAAATTGAACATTGCAAAAGCATTAAACACTGAAAAGGATAAAATAAGCATAAAAGCTAAAACGTATGAACAACTTGGCCCAATAGGAGAGGGAAAAGCTGTTGCTGCGCAGGCAATTGTTAGTCTGCGCGTTAAAGAACTATGAATAACAGAGAAATTGCCGAAATATTCCATTCCATAGCTGATATTCTGGAGATTAAGGCTGAAAATCCGTTTAGAATAAGAGCTTATAGAAAAGCTGCGCAGGTAATTGAAGACCTGTCTCAACCTATCAAAGATATTCACACTAATGGCAAGCTGCCAAACATACCGGGCATTGGAGAGGGAATTGCAGGAAAAATATCAGAGCTTATACAAACAGGAAAACTTAAAGAATATGAGACAATTAGGAAAAGCGTGCCTTCCGGATTACTGGAGATGTTGAATATATCAAGTGTCGGGCCTAAAACAGTTGCTCTTATCTACAAAGAATTAGGCATAACAAGTGTTAAAGAGCTTGAGAAAGCAGCAAAAGATCATAAACTGGCAAAGTTTCCGGGTATGGGAGAGAAGAAAGAAGAAAATATCATCCGTGGAATTAAAATTTTACGGGAAACCAAGGAGCGAATTCCTATATACGAGGCAGAACTAATTGCGAAAAATATAATCAGCCTGCTTAAAAAAGTGCCAGCTGTAGATAAGATTAGTATTGCAGGCAGCCTGCGCAGACGCCGGGAGACGATCGGAGATATTGATATACTGGTTGCATCGGATAAGCCGGCTGAAGTAATGGATTCTTTTACAACATTGCCTCAGGTTAACCAAATACTGGCAAAGGGAAGCACGCGCTCAAGTGTTAGAATTGAGGGTGGAAGACAGGTAGATATACGGGTTGTGCAAACAGATTCCTTTGGTGCGGCGCTTCATTACTTTACAGGGTCAAAGACTCATAACATAAGAATAAGGGAATTAGGTATTAAAAAGGGGCTTAAAATTAATGAATATGGTGTTTTTAAACGGTCTAAGTTGGCAGAAGAAGATAAGAAAATCGCTGGAAGAGAGGAGATTGATGTCTTTAAAAGTATTGGTATGCCCTATATCTGTCCTGAAATAAGAGAGGATCGCGGAGAAATTGAGGCAGGACTTTCGGGCACACTCCCAAAATTAATAGAAATTGCTGACTTGCGAGGAGATTTACATATTCACTCAAATTGGAGTGATGGAACAAATTCTATAGAAGAAATGGCAGAAGCATCAATAGAAAGAGGATATCAGTATATAGCGATATGTGACCATTCCAAAAGTCTGAGAGTTGCGGGAGGATTAGATGAGGGACAACTTATAGAAAGACAGAAAAAAATTGATAAGTTGAATAATAAATATAAGAACTTTCAGATATTATCAGGTATTGAACTGGAGATACATATTAATGGAAAACTTGATTTCAGCGATGATATATTGGAAACACTGGATGTTGTAATTGGCGCAATACACACTGGATTCTCCCAGGATGAAAATGTAAATACAGCCAGAATTATAAAAGCTATGGAAAACAGAAATGTTGATATTATTGCCCACCCTACTGGTCGCCTGCTTGGAAAGAGAGAAGGATATAAAATAGACATTCCTGCTATTCTAAAAGCTGCGGGAGATACAGGAACTGCGCTTGAAATAAATGCCTTTCCTGAACGCCTGGATCTAGCTGACATCTATCTTCAAGAAGCAAAAGAAAAAGGCGCTAAATTCGCAATTAATACAGATGCTCATAGTATTTCACAACTAGATTTCACCAAATTTGGCATTGGAGTCGCCAGACGCGGCTGGCTGGAAAAACAAGATGTTATAAATTGTCTTAATATAGATGAATTGCAAAAATCCTTAGAAAAAGCAAGGGAACGGTCAACACATCATTACCCCCCTGGGCAGAAAAAGACTGATCTAATCTAATCGCAGTATCAAGGTCAATAGGAGGAATCATAAGCAAGCGCTTGTCCAGATTCGGCACCTTATCTTTAGCTAATTGCCAAGGC
>JAUWOV010000027.1 GCA_030611945.1 bacterium
CATGATGCTTCTTTCTTTATCTCCTTAAATATTCCCGTAGATACTATTAATATTTTCCTGACCCCATCCCGAAAGCTTTCGGGATGGGGTCCCTTGTATCCTCCACCTAGGGGGTAAGGATGTATCTTACCATTTCCATAAAGAGGAATTTTTACAGTTTAATTTTCTTTTGTTGTGTATTATAATGCGAATTCGAATTTAAACTAAACTAAAAAAGGAGATAGATAAATGCCGGTTAGAATCAGACTAAGAAGAGTAGGAGCAAAGAAGAAACCTTATTACAGGATAGTTGCTGTTGATTCCAGAGTGTCTACAAGAGGAAAGATCTTGGAATTGTTAGGACATTATGGCCCAATAGAGAGTCCTGTAAAGGTAGACATTGATATTGAAAAGGTGGATATGTGGATAAAGAAAGGGGCGCAGCTTTCCGATACGGTAAAGAGTATATTAAAAAAAGCTAAGAAGCCTCAAAAGCAGAAAAAGGCACATCGTCCAGAGGACGACCAGCCTCTGGCTGGAAGTGACAAAGGCACAGAGGCACAGAGGAAAAAACAAAAAGTGACAGAGAAAAAAGCTGTGCGTAAGACAACGTCTGGTACCAAAGCAGCGCAGGGCAAGAAGACAGGTAAAGGCAAACAAGCACCAAAAAAGAGCAAAAAGAAAATTAGCAGAGCTCACTAATGATAATACATGTTCTTACAATATTTCCGGATATGTTTAAATATCCTCTGCATCAAGGCATATTGGAAAAAGCGCAGGAAAGAGGATATGTGGATATAAATATACACAATCTTCGTGATTTTGCTGATGACAGGAGAGGAACTACGGATGATACTCCATATGGCGGCGGATGCGGCATGGTTATGAAACCTGAGCCGGTATACAAAGCAGTGGATCATATAAAGAGAAAATATAATATTGAAACTGAGAACGTCTCTGTTATTCTTGTCTGTCCGCAAGGAGAAAGATTTAATCAGGATATGGCAAAGGAGTTAAAAGAGAAACATACCCTAATATTTATATGCGGAAGATATGAAGGCGTTGATGAACGAATTCGCAATTTAGCTGACAGAGAAATTTCAATAGGTGATTATGTGCTGACAGGTGGCGAATTACCTGCAATGGTTGTTATTGACACTGTTGTCAGATTAATACCCGGCGTGGTGGGAAATCAGGATTCCATAAAAACCGATTCTTTCTTCGGTCCCTCTCTGGGATATCCTCAATATACAAAACCGCCCGTATTCAGAGGACTTGAGGTTCCGCAGGTCCTGCTTAGCGGCAATCATAATCAAATAGATTTATGGAGAAAGAAGAAATCTTTAGAAAGAACACGATTAAGAAGACCGGATATTCTAAAAAATTAAAATAACTTTTCTGAAGGAGATGATATGTCTAATATAGGAAGTATTCTGGATGGGGTAAGTAAGTCGCAAAGAAAAGACGATGTTACTGATTTCCATATAGGAGATACAGTCAAGGTTCATGTGAAGATAGTAGAAAAAACAGAAGCGAAAAAAGCAAAGATGGGACAGAAGAAAGGAAAGACGGAAACAAAAGAGCGTATTCAGGTATTTCAGGGCATTGTGATCAGGAGAAAAGGCGGCGGCATTAGCGAAACCTTTACAGTAAGAAAAGTCAGCTATGGCGAGGGAGTGGAAAGAATATTTCCTCTGCATTCTCCGAATATTACAAAGATTGAGGTTGCAAGAAAAGGCGCTGTCAGAAGGGCAAAATTATATTATCTGCGTGAAAGAATTGGAAAAGCGGCTAAGGTTAAGGAAAAGAAAAAGCAGACTAAAAAAGCCTAGATGCATGTTTTTTTATGAAAACAAGTTATATGCGCAGGGCAAGAATTTAATTGCAGGGCTGGATGAGGCTGGCAGAGGCCCTCTTGCAGGACCGGTTGTTGCAGGCGCAGTGATCCTTCCCAAACCTTGTAATATCCAGGGCTTAAACGATTCTAAAAAACTCAGTCCCAAAAAAAGAGATAGTTTATTCAATCAGATATATGATGCGGCGCTGAGTGTTGGTGTTGGAATTGCAGATACAGAAGAAATAGATGAGATCAATATATTAGCTGCCACACACTGCGCTATGAATAGAGCAGTTGATAACCTAGATATCTCTCCGGAATGTGTGCTGGTTGACGGATTAAGAGTCCCAAGCTTAAAAAGGCCGCAGATAGCAATTGTCAAAGGTGATTCAAAAAGCGCGTCAATAGCTGCAGCGTCTATTATTGCAAAAGTCACAAGAGACAGAATAATGATAAATTACGCAAAACAATACCCTCAGTATGACTTTGAAAAACATAAGGGGTACGCTACACAGTTTCATCTTGAAGCAATAGCAAAGTTCGGCATATCCCCTATTCACAGAAGGTCGTTTTCTCCTGTTCTGGAAAAGGAGAATAAGCAAAGGGGAAAGATATCTTTAGGAGAATATGGAGAAGACTTTACATGTAGATTCCTCAAGACAAAGAGATACAAAATCATTGAAAGAAATCATAGGTCTCTATTTGGGGAAATAGATATTATTGCAAAGGATAAGGATATCTTGGTGTTTATTGAGGTTAAAACTCGTTCATCAGACAGATTTGGTCCGCCGGAAAGTTCAGTTACCCGCACTAAGCAGAATAGAATTCGCCGTATTGCGGAAGCATATATCAAAATAAGCAAGTATCGGAATCTCTGCCTCCGTTTTGATGTGGTCTCTATCCTGTTTGATTCAGAAAAGAATATGGTTGATTTTAAACTAATCCAGAATGCCTTTTAGAAATTGCACAAAAAACTTGAAAAGTTTGTTTGACAAATGACTTGACAGGAATTAATTCTTTGTTATAATCCAGTTTCTTAAAGATTATAAAGACGTTCTTTGACAAGCGAACAGCGGTCTCTGTTTAATTTTTGATGTTTTTTGAAGAGTTTGATCCTGGCTCAGGATTAACGCTGGCGGCGTGCTTAACACATGCAAGTCGAACGAGAAAGATCTCTTCGGAGATTTAGTAAAGTGGCGCACGGGTGAGTAATACATAGGTAATCTACCTCTAAAACTGACATAACCCCGAGAAATCGGAGCTAATATTGGATAATATCCTGGAAACGCAGGTTTTTAAGATTAAAGGCAGCCTCTACATGTAAGCTGTCGTTTAGAGATGAGCCTTTGTCCTATCAGCTAGTTGGTGAGATAATAGCTTGCCAAGGCTATGACGGGTAGCCGGCCTTAGAGGGTGTACGGCCACACTGGGACTGATACACGGCCCAGACTCCTACGGGAGGCAGCAGTGGGGAATTTTGCGCAATGGACGAAAGTCTGACGCAGCGACGCCGCGTGGGTGATGAAGGTCTTCGGATCGTAAAACCCTGTTAAGCAAGATGAAATGTCTATTGCATAATACGCGATAGATTTGACAGTATTGCTAGAGAAAGCCCTGGCTAACTCCGTGCCAGCAGCCGCGGTAATACGGGGAGGGCGAGCGTTATCCGGAATCACTGGGTGTAAAGGGTGTGTAGGTTGCAAGATAAGTCAGATGTGAAATCCATTCGCTTAACGGATGAACTGCATTTGAAACTGTTCAGCTAGAGTATAGAAGAGGAAAGTGGAATTCCTAGTGTAGCGGTGAAATGCGTAGATATTAGGAAGAACACCGGTGGCGAAGGCGACTTTCTATTCTAATACTGACACTGAGGCACGAAGGCTAGGGGAGCAAACAGGATTAGATACCCTGGTAGTCCTAGCAGTAAACGATGGACACTAGGTGTGGGGGGTGTTTATACCTTTCGTGCCGTAGCTAACGCGTTAAGTGTCCCACCTGGGGAGTACGGTCGCAAGACTGAAACTCAAAGGAATTGACGGGGGCCCGCACAAGCGGTGGAGTATGTGGTTTAATTCGACGCTACGCGAGAAACCTTACCGGGGTTTGACATGTATTTGACAGATATAGAAATATATTCTCTCTTCGGAGCAAATACACAGGTGCTGCATGGCTGTCGTCAGCTCGTGTCGTGAGATGTTGGGTTAAGTCCCGCAACGAGCGCAACCCTTATCGTTAGTTGCTAACAGGTTAAGCTGAGAACTCTAGCGAGACTGCCGGTGATAAACCGGAGGAAGGTGGGGATGACGTCAAGTCCTCATGGCCCTTATGTCCCGGGCTACACACGTACTACAATGGGGTATACAAATGGTCGCAATACTGTAAAGTGGAGCCAATCCCAAAAAGTATCCCTCAGTTCGGATTGCAGGCTGCAATTTGCCTGCATGAAGCTGGAATCGCTAGTAATCGCAGATCAGCATGCTGCGGTGAATACGTTCCCGGGCCTTGTACACACCGCCCGTCACACCAGCTGAATCAGGTGTACCCGAAGCTCCCCGATTTATCGGGGAAATAAGGTATGCTTGGTAAGGGGGGTGAAGTCGTAACAAGGTAGCCGTATCGGAAGGTGCGGCTGGATCACCTCCTTTCTAAGGAGAAAAGGTTGTGTTAAAGAAAGACGACATAGACCGCTGAATTCGCTTAAAAAATTATATGTGGTTATAGGCAGTTGGGCCTATAGCTCAGCTGTGGTTAGAGCGCACGCCTGATAAGCGTGAGGTCGATGGTTCAACTCCATCTAGGCCCACTAGAGGTAAGTTCCAAATACCAAGCACCAAATTTCAAAGAATATGGTTTGAGATTTGGAATTTGAATTTTGGAATTTGATATGCTGGGGGTGTAGCTCAGTTGGGAGAGCGCCACACTTGCACTGTGGATGTCGCAGGTTCGACTCCTGTCATCTCCACTAGAAAATTTTTTTGTTCTTTGAAAATTGAAAATATAGAGAAAATGGCTAAAAAGTTTTAAATTTATGGTCAAGTTGTAAAGAGTATATGATGGATGCCTTGGTGCCAGTAGGCGATGAAGGACGTGGTAAGCTGCGATAAGCCTTGGGGAGTTGCAAACTAACATTGATCCAGGGATTTCCGAATGGGTAAACCTATCATAGGTAATGCTATGATATCCTTTTGGAGGCTAAACTAAGGGAAGTGAAACATCTCAGTACCTTGGGAAAAGAAAGCAAAAGCGATTTCCTGAGTAGCGGCGAGCGAAAGGGAATCAGCCTAAACCTAGTGAATGTAATATCCTATGAGAGTTGTTCATTAGGGGTTATAGGATTTGTTGTAATTAAGACACAGCTTAATTGGCAAGTCAGAAAGATATATCTTAACTGAATAATTCTGGAAAGAATAACTAAAAAAGGTGATAGTCCTGTAAGTGAAAAGATATATTCTTGCTAAATAAGTCCTGAGTAACGCGGGACACGTGGAATCTTGCGTGAAGGTAGGAGGACCATCTCCTAAGGCTAAATACTAACTGGCGACCGATAGTGAACAAGTACCGTGAGGGAAAGGTGAAAAGAACTCCTTTTAGGAGAGTGAAATAGTACCTGAAATCATATACTTACAAGCGGTAGGAGGGCTATGTTCCTGCTTCGGCAGGGAAATGCCTGACTGCGTGCCTTTTGTATAATGAACCGGCGAGTTACGTAGGTGTAGCAAGGCTAATCCCGTAGAATGGGAGTAACCGTAGCGAAAGCAAGTACTAAGTGTGCGCATTAGTTGCATCTAGTAAACCCGAAACCGGGTGATCTACCCATGGCCAGAGTGAAGCTCTGTTAAAACGGAGTGAAGGCTCGAACCAGTTGGAGTTGAAAATCCATTGGATGAGCTGTGGGTGGGGGTGAAAGGCCAATCAAACTCGGTAATAGCTGGTTCTCCCCGAAATATTTTTAGGAATAGCCTCATATAAATTGGATGATAGAGGTAGAGCACTGGCTGAGCTAAGAGCCTTACCAGGTTACTAAGCCCAATCAAACTCCGAATACTATTATCTGTACTATGGGAGTCAGAATGTGGGGGATAAGCTCCATGTTCAAGAGGGAAACAGCCCAGACCATCAGTTAAGGTCCCAAAGTATGAACTAAGTGGCTAAGGATGTTGGAATGCAAAGACAGCCAGGATGTTGGCTCAGAAGCAGCCATTCATTTAAAGAGTGCGTAACAGCTCACTGGTCAAGTGATCTTGCGCCGAAAATTCACGGGACTCAAGTTCATCACCGAAACTATGGGTTATGTTTGATCTTCGGATTAAACAGAGCGGTAGGGGAGCGTTCCATGTTAGGTTGAAGCTCGATCGTAAGAACGAGTTGACGAAATGGAAGTGATTATGCCGGTATGAGTAACGATAATATCGATGAGAAAGCGATACGCCTAAAGTCCAAGGTTTCCTCCGCAATGGTAATCAACGGAGGGTTAGCCGGGTCCTAAGTCGAGGTTGAAAAACGTAGACGATGGATAATCTGCTAATATTCAGATGCTATTTAATTCGCGTTTGAACGAAGGGGGGACACGGGAAGTAAAGCCAGCACACGGATGGAAGTGTGTGTCCAAGCTTGTAGAGGGTCTCAATAGGTAAATCCGTTGAGATATTAACCTCAAGGAGTGTTAGGGAGTCTGATCTACGGAGAAGGCGAACTGGCTCTATCTATACCGTCAAGAAAAGCCTCTAGTGAGTGAATTAAGTATCCGTACCGTAAACCGACACAGGTAGACAGGGAGAGAATCCTAAGGCGCTCGAGTGAACTCTTGTTAAGGAACTCTGCAAATTAGCCCCGTAACTTCGGAAGAAGGGGTGTTCCGATTTGTGTAAATATTTACTATTGAAGCATGTCGGAATCACAGTAAAGGGGTCCAGGCGACTGTTTAACAAAAACATAGGTCTCTGCTAAATCGCAAGATGATGTATAGGGACTGACACCTGCCCGGTGCCGGAAGGTTAAGAAAAGGTGTTATTTCCCCAATTTATTGGGGGGAGAAGCTCTGGATTGAAGCCCCGGTAAACGGCGGCCGTAACTATAACGGTCCTAAGGTAGCGAAATTCCTTGTCGGGTAAGTTCCGACCTGCACGAATGGTGTAACGATCTGGACACTGTCTCAACGAGAGGCTCGGTGAAATTGTAGTAGTGGTGAAGATGCCATTTTCCCGCGACAAGACGGAAAGACCCCGTGCACCTTTACTGCAGCTTGATATTGGGTTTTAGTATAGTTTGTAGAGGATAGGTGGGAGGCTATGAAATCTCGGCGCTAGTCGGGATTGAGCCAACCTTGGAATACCACCCTGATTATATCAGAACTCTAACCTTGCTCTTTGAATCAAGACATGGGAAAGTATCTGGTAGGCAGTTTGACTGGGGCGGTCACCTCCTAAAAAGTAACGGAGGTGCCCTAAGGTTTCCTCAATACGGTCGGTAATCGTATGTAGAGTGTAAAGGCAAAAGGAAGCCTGACTGCGAGACCTACAAGTCGAGCAGGTGCGAAAGCAGGGCTTAGTGATCCGGCGGTTCTGAATGGAAGGGCCGTCGCTCATCGGATAAAAGGTACGCCGGGGATAACAGGCTTATCTCCCCCAAGAGTTCACATCGACGGGGAGGTTTGGCACCTCGATGTCGGCTCATCGCATCCTGGGGCTGAAGTTGGTCCCAAGGGTTCGGCTGTTCGCCGATTAAAGCGGTACGCGAGCTGGGTTCAGAACGTCGTAAGACAGTTCGGTCCCTATCTGTCGTGGGCGTAGGATATTTGAGAGGAGCTGTTCTTAGTACGAGAGGACCGGAACGGACGAACCTCCAGTGTACCAGTTGTCACGCCAGTGGCACAGCTGGGTAGCTGCGTTCGGAAAGGATAAATGCTGAAAGCATATAAGCATCAAGCCTCCCTCAAGACTAGATATCCCTTCCCCGAAGAAGTTCGGGGGACTGAAGATCTCCCGTAGACTACGGGATTGATAGGCTGGAAGTGTAAGTGCAGTGATGTATTTAGCTTACCAGTACTAATAGATCGTGAGACTTGACCATAAATTATTTTTTGAAGAATTCCCGGTAGTTATAGGAGAGGTGTAACACCCGTTCCCATCCCGAATACGGAAGTTAAGCCCTCTACCGCCGATGGTACTATTCTGGTGACGGAATGGGAGAGTAGGTAGCTGCCGGGTTTTTTTATTGTTGATTTTTGTTACTGGTTTCGTGCATAATGCAATAGTCTAGGGAGAGAGTAAAGAATGAAAGAGATAGTATTAAATAATATAAAAATAAGCAATGCAAATCCTATTATTTTAATTGCGGGACCCTGTGTTATTGAAGATGAGAAAGTTCCTTTTAAGATTGCAGGGGAACTGTTAAGGATAACAGATGATCTGGGGATTCCTTTCATATACAAAGCGTCTTATGATAAAGCTAACAGATCATCCATTAGTTCTTTTAGAGGGATTGGAATAAATAGGGCGTTGGATGTGCTTTCAAAAATAAAGGAGCGGTTTAATATTCCTGTATTGTCCGATGTTCATTCAAAAGAAGAAATTGCTGTAACAAAGGATATTCTGGACGTTATACAAATACCGGCTTTCCTATGCAGGCAAACTGATTTGTTGATAAGCGCGGGAAAAACGGGTAAGGCGATAAATGTGAAAAAAGGACAGTTTATGTCTCCGTGGGATATGAAGAATGTTATTGAAAAAATTATATCAACGGGAAATGAAAAGATTTTATTAACAGAAAGGGGAACCAGTTTTGGATATAATAACTTAGTTGTTGACTTTCGCGGGCTTTCCACAATGGCGCACCTTGGATATCCTGTTATATTTGACGCGACCCATAGTGTTCAGCTTCCGGGAGGTATGGGAACATCTTCAGGAGGACAGAGAGAGTTTGTAGAACCTCTTGTTAAAGCCGCTGTTGCAGTGGGCTGCGCGGGTATTTTTTTAGAGGTGCATATCAGTCCGGATGAAGCTCTTTGTGACGGAGCAAATATGATATCAGTTAAAGAATTGCCGGATCTGCTGAAGAGAGCGATGGCTATTGATAAACAGGTTAAAGATGGATAATTTGATGATTCTGAAAACTGCGAAAAAAGTATTAAGAATAGAAGCGGAAGCAGTAAGAAATTTAATTCCGAAATTGAATAAGAGTTTTGAGGATGCTGTAAAGCTTATACTATCATGTAAAGGAAGGGTTGTTGTAACAGGCATAGGCAAGTCAGGAATTATAGGTAAGAAGATAGTTGCTACACTTGCCAGCACAGGTACTCCATCGTTTTTTCTTCATCCAACAGAAGGTTCTCACGGCGATTTGGGAATGATAACGAAGAGTGATATTGTTATAGCAATATCAAATAGCGGAGAGACAGAAGAAATAAATAATATTTTACCTTTTTTAAAAAAAAGAAAGGTTAGAATAACCTCAATGACGGGTGGAATGAATTCAACTCTTGCGAGACACAGCGATCTGGTTTTAGACATAGGGGTTAAGCAGGAAGCTTGTCCGCTGGGTCTTGCTCCGACAGCGAGTACCACGGCAACGCTTGCAATGGGAGATGCGCTTGCTATAGCTCTTCTTGAGGAAAGAGATTTCAAAAGAGAGGATTATGCGCTTCTACATCCAGCCGGGAGTTTGGGAAGAAGATTAAGTCTCAAAGTAAAGGATGTCATGAGAACAGGAAAACAAATTCCCGTTATTCAATATAATGTTACAATGAAAGAAGCAATATCAGAAATCTCCGCAAAAGGATTTGGGTTTGCATTGGTTTTAGATGATGATAAAAAATTGAAAGGTATTCTTACGGACGGAGATGTTAGGCGCAGTGTTAAAGTTGAAGATTTTTTGAATAAAAGAGTTACTATGTTCATGAGTAAAAATCCGAAAACGATTGATAGGAATTCTCTTGCAGTAGAGGCTCTTGAAAAAATGGAAAAATATTCAATAACCTCGTTGTTGATACTTAATAAAAAAGATGTCCCAGAAGGAGTTGTTCACCTTCATGATTTACTTGGCAGAACTAAGTTTAGGTTATAATGAGTAAGAACATAACGAAAATCGGCATAATTGGTAATCCCAAAAAACTGTCCGCTTTAAAGCTAGCTAGAGATTTATCTAATTGGTTAAGCAAAAAAGGAATAAGAATTTTTGTGTCTCATGATTGCGCAAAGATGCTTTCAGATAAAAAGCTGGCTGTAGAAAATGAAACGTTGTTATCCAATATAGATATCCTGATTGCTCTGGGTGGCGATGGGACGCTGCTTAGCGCAGCAAGACTTGTTTCATCGTCAGGCATACCAATTCTTGGAGTTAATCTTGGAGGGCTCGGTTTTCTAACAGAGGTTAATTATTCGCGAATATATGAAGTTCTGGAACAGGTTTTAAGCAACAGGTTTTCTATTGAAAATCGTATGCTTATCAATGGATATGTTTTAAGAAAGGGAAAAGGGAAGGTTTCCCTTTTTTCTGCGCTTAATGATGTAGTAATAACCACAGAAGCGATTGCAAGGGTTCTAAAACTTGAGACTTCAATAGATAAGCAATACGTGACTACTTATGTTGCAGACGGATTGATTATATCAACGCCGACAGGTTCCACAGCTTATTCTCTTTCAGCCGGAGGGCCAATTGTGCATCCTGCTCTAAAAGCGATAATTATCACTCCGATATGCCCTCATACACTGACTAACAGACCTATTATTGTTTCAGAAAAAAGTGTTATTTCTGTTGAGCCAATATTTGAGACTAATAAGATAGCATTAACAATTGACGGACAGATTAAGTTTGACTTACTGCATTCTGATAAACTGATTATAAAAAAATCTCCATATGCTTTAAAATTAATTTCGTCGCCTGAGAATGATTTTTTTGCAATACTCAGAAAAAAGCTCAAATGGAGCGGACATTCAATAAATTATGCCTAAAGTAATTATAGACAAAGAGGCATGCAAAGGATGCGGGCTTTGTATATCCGCATGTCCTAAAAAAGCGCTGAGCATATCAAAAGTCCAAAATTTAAAAGGTTTTTTTCCTGCAGAGGTTACCTGTCCGGAGAAGTGTACATCCTGTGCATTCTGCGGGTTAGTTTGTCCTGATATAGCAATTCAAATATACAAGTGAGATTTCTCTATATACTCTCCCAGATTATTCTGCTCGGATTTATTTTTACAGCAATTTTGGGGCTTGGCAAAAAGGTATTATATCTTTTTAAATTGAGGGCGAAGTCCCTTCTTGAGGAAATGTCCCTATCATTTGGACTTGGATTGGGAATACTGTCTATTCTAGTGCTGCTTATTGGTTTTGCTAATGGATTAAATAGATTTTGTCTGTACTCAGTGTTATTAATGCTATGTATAATTTCAATTAGAGAAATTCAATATTTTTTTAATAGACTGAAATCCGGTTTTTCTGAAAGATTTTCAAATCTTCCTTATCTCTCCGCATTTAACAAGTTTTTAATTCTATTAACGGGAGCAACAATATTTCTTGCCTTTACAGGGGCATTGGCACCTCCTTTAAACTACGATACCCTTTCATATCATCTTGCATTTCCAAAACTCTATGCGAGAGCCGGCAGGATATTCTTTATACCTCACAATATGTATTCGAACCTTCCTTTCGGAGTAGAGATGTTATTTACCCTTGCTTTGGTAATAAAAGATGAGATATTGGCAAAACTAATACATTTTTCCATAGGTATCTTATGTGTTTTAACAATCTTTGTTCTTGGAAGAAAATACTTCGGCAGGAACGCAGGCCTTTTGGCAGCCGCAATATTTTATAATATGCCTGCAGTATGTTTAACATCAACCTACGCCTTTAATGATCTTGGATTGGTTCTTTATGGTTTGCTAATGCTTTTTTGTATTCTCAATTGGTCTTCCAAGAACGAGGTAACATGGTTAATGCTTGCCGGTGTATTTTGCGGATTTGCAGCCGGCGTTAAATACACAGGCGCATTATATTTTATTCCACCGGCTCTTATTTTTGTTTATATAAAGGCACAAAGGCACATCGTCCAGAGGACGACCAGCCTTTGGCTGGAAGGCACAAAGGCACAGAGGGTAAAAAGTATGCTCCTGTTCCTATCTTTTGTGCTTTTAACTTTTTCACCATGGCTTATAAAAAATCTCATATACACTCAAAACCCGGTATATCCGTTGTTTTATAACATCTTTGGCGGCATTGACTGGAACGAGGAACTTGTTCAAAGGTTTACCAGATTTCACATATCAAAGGATATGAATGCATTGCGTATTATCTCTATGTTATGGAAAATTCCTCTGGATAAGCATGGAAGCGCAGTTTTATTGATATTACCCTTATTATTTTTTACTAAACTGAACAAGAATGTAAAAATACTTATATCATACACAATACTGGTTTTTACACTCTGGATATTCTTTACACACCGCATAATTAGGTTTTTGCTTCCTTGTTTAGCTGTTTGGAGCGTATTGGCGGCATATACTCTGATTAATTTTAAAAAGAGCAAGATAATCTCAATAGTGTTGCATATTCTTGTTATTGGATTCTTATGCTGGAACACATTTAAATTTGCAGCGACTGTTGGCTTTAACTTCTTTGATGTGGCGTATGGAAAAATAACAAAGGAAGAATTCCTGTCGAAAAATTTTTACCAGTATGGAGCGTTCAAATTTATTAACGAGGAGTTGCCGGATGATAGCAAAATCCTGTTCATAGGAGAAAATCAGGGTTTCTATTGTGATAAGGATTATGTTGGAAGCAGCCCTCTTGATATTAACGATATTGTGGAGATATCCAATACATCTGAGAATACGCGCATTATTTATGATAAATTGAGGGACATGGATATTACACACATATTGTATAACGCCTCTGAGGTTAAAAGGGTATCTAGTACATATCGTTCATTCAACTGGAAGTGTGGAGCAGAGAAGAGGTTCAATGAATTCATAACTAGATTTACCACTTGCCTATATTCAAAAAAAGGGGTATTCTTACTTAAATTAATTTAGTCTATAAAAAGACGCAAGATAAATAAAAAAGATAAATAAATGACAAGAGAAATACAGAAAATAGAAGTTCAAGGAGCAAAAATTCGTCTCATATCGAAGAATGGGCAAGATTATATTTCTATAACCGATATGATCAAATCATTCGGAGATGAAACCGTAATTTACAACTGGATGCGTAATGGAAATACTATTGAATTTCTTGGCATTTGGGAACAAATTAATAATCCAAATTTTAAACCTGTCGAATTCGATAGGTTTAAAAGTGAGTCAGGACTCAATCGATTTGCTATGTCTCCAAAAAAATGGACAGAAGCCACAAATGCTATTGGAATCTTTTCAAAATCCGGTCGTTACGGTGGTGGGACTTATGCTCATAAAGATATTGCCTTTGAATTCGGGTCTTGGCTAAGTCCAGAATTTAAACTTTATCTGATTACAGAATTTCAACGATTAAAAGAGGAAGAAAATAAAACAAAAAAATTAGAATGGAATCTTCAACGTACATTGGCGAAAATTAATTATAGAATTCATACTGATGCAATAAAAGAGAAATTGATTCCAGCCAAATTATCAAAAGCTCAAATTAATTTTATTTACGCTAATGAAGCAGACGTTTTAAACATGTCTCTATTTGGTAAAACAGCCAAAGAATGGAGAGGGATAAATCCTAATAAAGCTGGTAATATCCGAGACTATGCAAATATAGAACAACTTGTTGTGTTAACGAATTTAGAGAGCATTAATGCGATGCTTATTCAACAAAATTTTGACCAAAAAGAGAGACTGCAAAAATTAAATGAGTTAGCAATATCACAAATGAAATCTCTACTAAGTAACAGAAGTATTAAAAAATTAAAATAAAAATTCTCCGATCAAATCGGAGAATAACAAATGCAGGAGTCATTAATGTCAGAAAAGGTCTTAATGTGTGGAAATGGCGCTATTGGAGAGGGTGCGATTCAGGCGGGATGCAGGCATTATTTTGGTTATCCTATAACTCCGCAGAACGAACTTACTGCGTATATGGCAGAGAGATTAGGTGAACTTGGAGGTGTCTTTATCCAATCTGAGAGCGAACTGGCTGCCATTAACATGGTCTTTGGCGCCTCAGCTGCCGGCGCAAGAGCTATGACATCCTCATCCAGTCCTGGAATAAGTCTTAAACAGGAAGGAATCTCTTATATTGCAGGCGCAGAGCTGCCATGTGTAATTGTGAATGTAATGCGCGCTGGTCCTGGTTTGGGAGATATAACTCCTTCTCAGGCAGATTACTTTCAGGCAGTGAAAGGCGGGGGCCATGGAGATTACAGACTTATTACAATTGGGCCTGCCTCTGTTCAGGAGCTTTATGACTGGACAGCAAGAGCTTTTTATCTGGCAGATAAATACCGAAATCCCGTGATGATACTTGGAGATGGTTTCCTCGGGCAAATGATGGAGCCATTGGAAATAAGAAAGATAAAAGAGCCGAAGCTTCCCGAAAAAACATGGGCGCTTACCGGCGCAAAAGACCGCAAAGCAAATATAATCAGGACTCTGATGCTGAAGGTTGGAGAACTGGAAGAGCATAATAAGAAGATTCAGAACAAATATAAAAGAATGGAGAAAGAGCTTATAGAATATGAAGCGGTATTGACGGATGACGCAGAGATAATACTGGTGGCTTATGGAACATGCGCGCGAGTTTGCAAGGAATCTGTGTTTCTTTTGAGAAAAGAGGGGATAAAAGCAGGGTTGATCAGACCTATAACATTATGGCCTTATCCGTCAGCAATAATAAGGAAGATAAGTAATAATGTCAGGTATGTTCTTACAGTAGAGATGAGCGCGGGTCAGATGGTTGAGGATGTAAAACTTGCTGTTCTGGGAAGATGTCCTGTGCATTTTTATGGAAGAATGGGTGGAGGAGTTCCCACGTCGGAAGAGATAGTAAAAAAAGTTAAGAAATTAGAGGCACATCGTCCAGAGGACGACCAGCCTTTGGCTGGGAGGCACAAAGGCACAAAGAGAAAAGAATGAAGAGAATATTTGGCAGACCAAGATCTATGACAAATAAACCGTTTCATTATTGTCCTGGTTGTGGGCATGGGATTGTCCATAGGTTAATAGGTGAAGTAATAGATGAACTTGGCATTCAGGATAAAACTATTGGAGTTCCTCCTGTTGGGTGCGCAGTTGTTATGTATCATTATTTTAATGTAGATATGACTGAAGCCGCTCACGGAAGAACGCCTGCTGTTGCAACAGGAATAAAGCGGGTTCATCCTGATAAAGTTGTATTTACATATCAAGGGGACGGAGACCTTGCTGCTATAGGCACTGGAGAAATAATTCATGCGGCAAATCGCGGTGAAAGGCTAACCACAATATTTGTAAATAATACTGTGTATGGAATGACAGGCGGACAAATGGCTCCCACAACCTTGATTAGTCAAAAAACAACAACAACTCCTTTAGGCAGAGATGCCAGGCTAATTGGATACCCGATAAAAATTTCAGAGATGCTGGCTGTTACAGACGGAACTATTTATATTGAAAGAGTAGCAGTGAATAAACCTGCAAATATTATTAAAGCTAAAAAAGCCATCAAAAAAGCATTTCAAGTGCAGCTGGAAGACAGGGGTTTTTCAATGGTTGAGGTTCTGTCTCAGTGTCCTGTTAACCTTGCCATGACTCCACAGAAAGCTGCGGAGTGGATTGATAACACATTGACAAAGACCTATCCTCTTGGGGTAATTAAGGATAAGAGCGGAGATTAGTGATGCAGCGGATTCTTGCAGCAGGTTTTGGCGGGCAGGGAATAGTATCAATGGGTAAAATGCTGGCATGTGCCGGTATGAAAGAGGGTAAACACGTTTCCGCCCTTCCTTCATACGGACCGGAAATGCGTGGAGGAACCGCAAATTGCTCAGTTATTATATCGGAAAGAGAAATAGCTTCTCCATTTATAGCGCATCCGGACACGCTTATTGTAATGAATCAGGCGTCATTGGATAAATTTTCCAAACTTGTTTTGAATGATGGACTCATAATCGCAAACAGCAGTCTGGTAGAAATAAATAATGACATAAGGACTAAAACAAGAGTTGTAGAAGTTCCTGCAAATGATATGGCAATTGAGCTTGGGAATCTGAAGGTAGCAAATATGATTGTTTTGGGAGCATTTGCCAGAGAAACAGGTGAGGTAAAACTGGATTTTCTAAAGGCAGCGCTAGAGAAAATATTTCCCCCGAGAAGACATAATCTTATTCTAATAAATGTTAAGGCATTGGATAGAGGATTCAAGATATGAAAGGTGTAGATATAAACCAGTTGAGACGCGTGATAGCAGGGTTTAAGAGTACGAAAGTGCTTGTTGTAGGAGACCTGATGCTTGATAGATTCGTCTGGGGGAATGTGGAACGCATTTCCCCAGAAGCGCCTGTGCCTGTTGTCAAAATTAGTTCTGAATCCACTATGATGGGCGGCGCGTCTAATGTTGCAAATAATATTCGCGCGCTTGGCGCAGAGGCGTTAATTACAGGAATTATTGGAGACGATATTGCAGGAGAAGAATTTCTGCAAATGGTAAAGAAACAGGGCATAAATGAAGATGGGATTATTCTAAGTAAGAAAAGAACGACTATAGTGAAAACAAGGATCATTGCGCAGCATCAGCAGGTTGTCAGGACAGACAAGGAATTTGTCAGTCAGATTAACTCAGGAGAAGCAAAAAAAATACTTGCGTATATCAAATCCAATATGCGTAAAATTTCCGCTATTGTCATATCTGATTATGGAAAGGGCATTGTAACGCGGTATCTGGTTAAACAAATTATAAAATTGAACATGGAATTTAATTATCCGATTATTGTTGATCCTATACCAAGTCATTTTACATATTACAAGAACGTAACTATGATAACACCAAATAATCATGAAGCAGGAGAGAGTATTAAAACAGAGATAAAGGATGAACAAAGTTTGGCGCGGGTAGGGAAGAATTTGTTAAAGTTATTGCAGGTAAATTCAATATTAATCACTCGCGGAGAGAAAGGGATATCCCTTTTTGAAAGAGACGGCAAAGTAGTTAATATTCCAACTGTCGCAAAAGAGGTTTTTGATGTGACAGGCGCGGGAGATACAGTTGTTGGAGCACTTGCATTGTGTCTTGGGAATAAAGCTTCAATGTATGAATCTGCATATATTGCAAATCACGCCGCAGGCATTGTTGTTGGGAAGCTTGGAACAGCCACAGTATCTATGGATGAACTAGAGAAGAGTTTGGAATGATATTATGAAATACGGTCTTTTATCAGATATACATGCTAACCTTGAAGCGTTGAATGCTGTTCTGGAGAAATTTGAAGAGGAACAGTTTGAGAAAAATATATGTATAGGTGATATAGTTGGTTATGGAGCAAATCCGAATGAATGCGTTGAACTCGTCAGAAATAATGATTTTGAATGTGTTGCTGGAAATCATGATTGGGCGGTTATCGGCAAGCAGGATATAGAATATTTCAATAAAACAGCAAAAGAATCCGTAATATGGACTGCTGACACGCTGACCGGGAATAACAGGGAATACTTGGAGCAGCTAGAATTAAAAAAAGAGTTTCCTGAATTTGTTATTGTTCATGCAACAATACTTGAGCCTGAGAAGTGGAAATACATAAGAACAACTCTTGACGCTCATCGCAGCTTTGAAAAACTTGCAAAGCCTGTGTGTTTTTTCAGCCATTCCCATGTTCCCATAGTTTTTAAAGAGACTCAGCGTCCTGAATTTTCTTTTGATATGAGTATCAGCATTGAAGAAAACACCAAGTATTTAATAAATGTCGGCAGCGTAGGACAGCCAAGAGATAAAAATCCGGATGCCTGTTATGCTGTTTACGATACAGAAGAAAAAAAAGTTGAGATAAAGAGAGTGGCATATGACATTAAAACCGCTCAGGATAAAATAAAAGAAGCAGACCTGCCTCGCTCATTTGCTTACAGGCTGGAAACAGGTGAGTAAAGAGCAGACATATCTAAAGATAAAGAAGTTAAGAGAGCAGATAGAATATCATAATCGTAAGTATTACATAGACGCGCATCCTGAGATATTTGATCGTGAATACGATCTCATGCTGGAAGAACTGACACGCTTTGAACATGAATTTCCTGATTTAATTATCCCCGATTCTCCGTCACAGCGCGTAGGAGGAGAACCTCTAAAAGAATTCAGAACTGTTACTCATCGCACGCCAATGCTGAGCATAGCAAATACATACTCTGAGGACGAAATAAGGGAGTTTGACGCGCGTATAAAGAGAAATCTTACAGGAGAAAATATTGATTATGTTGTTGAACTGAAGATTGATGGAGTGGCAGTAAACCTGATCTATGAAAATGGAATTTTTGCGGTTGGAACAAGTCGTGGAGATGGAACACACGGAGACGATATAACTCAGAATTTGAAAACAATAAAAACAATTCCTCTAAGATTACAAAGAGCAGATTCAATCCCTTCTGTCCTGGAAGTTAGAGGTGAAATATATATGACTAAAGATGTTTTCAAAAAGATAAATAAGGAGAGAGAAAAGAAAGAGGAACTCTTATTCGCAAATCCAAGGAATGCAGCTGCAGGTTCTATGAAGCTGCTTGATCCTAAGATTGTTGCGGCAAGACATCTCAATATTTTTGTCTATGAAATTGGATATATGGAGGGCGCCGCTTGTAATAATCATGTGAAGGCTATGAAGTTACTGAATATATACGGATTTCGCACAAATCCTCATATTCAGTATTGTAAGAATATTAGTGAAGTTATTGAATATTGCAATAGCTGGCAATTAAAGCGGGAAGAACTAGGATATGAAACAGACGGCATGGTAATAAAAATAAATTCAATGGCTCAAAGGGAAAAGCTTGGAGCTACAGGTAAAAACCCGCGCTGGATGATAGCGTATAAGTTTCCTGCAAAACAGGCAGCTACGATTCTTGAGAAGATTGTTGTACAGGTTGGAAGAACGGGAATATTAACACCTGTTGCTGTGCTTAAACCCGCTGGCTTAGCAGGCACAACAGTAAGTCGGGCTACATTGCATAATCAGGATGAAATAACACGCAAGGATATTAGAATTTTGGATAAGGTCGTAATTGAAAAGGGAGGAGATGTTATTCCCAAGATAGTAAGCGTTATAAAAGAGGCTCGCACAGGGAAGGAAAAGAAATTCAGAATGCCGCATAAGTGCCCTGTTTGCAGTGGCGATGTAAAGAAAGTGGACGGGGAAGTTGCATATAAATGTGAGAATTTGAAGTGTCCCGCTCAACTTAAGAGAAGAGTACAGCATTTTGCTTCAAGACGTGCAATGGATATAGAAAGTTTAGGACCTGCAATTATAGCTCAACTTGTAAAGAAAAAACTTGTTAAAGACTATGCGGATTTATATTCCTTGGAGAAGGAGAATCTGATTAAGCTTGAGAGGATGGGAGATATACTTGCGGGGAAAATAATAGAAAATATCAAAGAAAGCAAAAACAGGTCTCTATCAAGATTGATCTTTGCGCTTGGAATTCCGCACGTAGGAGTTTTATCTGCAGAGATTTTGGCAAGAAAATTTTCTTCTATTGATAAATTAAAGAAAGCAGAGCAGGAAGAGCTTGAAGCGATAGGGGAAATAGGTAAAATAATGGCAGGCAGTATTAAGTATTTTTTTGAAAGGTCAGACACAGAGGATGTGTTGAAAAAGTTAAAGGATGCTAAAGTAAAAACGGAAGAAACAAAATCCATTTCAGGCAAAGTTTTTGCAGGCAAAAATTTTGTTCTAACAGGAACACTAGCTAAGTATAAGAGACATCAGGCTTTTAATATGATAAAAGAACTTGGCGGAAGCATAAGCGAAGGTGTTAGCAAAAAGACAAGTTTTTTGCTTGCAGGCGCTTCTCCCGGATCTAAATATAATAAAGCTAAGAAATTAGAGATTACTATATTAACAGAAGAAGAATTCTTAACTCTTATTCAGACGACAGGAGATTAGAATAAAGCCAAGTGTTTAATAATTAATGTTTCACAAAAAAGATACCCAAAAACCTAGATAGAAGCCTAAAAAAAGGTAGAAAGAAGCAGGCTCTGCTGGTATAATAGCAAAAACAGAGCATCACCCAATGGGTGAAAAACTGAGATAAAGATGCTATTAACAAAAAAGATGTCACAAGTCAT
>JAUWOV010000056.1 GCA_030611945.1 bacterium
GTTTGCGTCTATTCCTAAAAAAGATGTAGAAAACATAATTAAAAAAATAAAAGTGTTAAAAGCTAACCCTTTGCCTGTTGGCGTGAAAAAAATTAAAAAAGGAGCAGTATCTTATTTTCGCTTGCGATGCGGAAACTTTCGTGTTGGATATCTATTGGATTTTTCTGAGAAAGTTGTGAGAATAGTCTATATACGCAAACGGAATGAAAGTACTTACTCAAATCTTTAACCATTGACTGATCTGTTGAATTTTTACGATAAAAAATATATTTGTAGGGGCACAATATTTTGTGCCCTTTTTTCTTTTCAAACATTCTTTCTTTTGGCTTTTCCCTTCTGTAAAAACACCATAAAATTTGCAACTAATGAGAAATATATAAAAAAAGACTTGACATATATAATTTAATAGTATATAACTAGTGAGAAATATATGATAAATGATTAACATTAAGGAGATAAGCGTGGTAAAACCTAAAGTTGAAAATGAGAGTAAGGAAGCAAGATTCAAAAGAGTTGCATCTCTTCGCACACAAAAAACTTTAGATGGTTTAAGGCTATTAGGTAATTGCTCAAACAAATCAGCTTATTCCTATTCTCAAGAGGATACTTCGAAAATTTTTAGTACAATAGATAAAGAACTTAGGCGCGTAAAGGGTTTATTTAATAAGTCTAAAAACAATATGTTTAGTTTGTAAGGAGGTTATTGATTATGGTGACTGAGACAAGAGTATTTAGGCAAGTCAGAAACGACGAAAAAGATATTGAAGCTATTTGCGATAGTTATGAGTCAAAAATTGGTCATGAAAGATGGATAGCAGAAGCAATACAGAAGGATGCAATCCAGAATAGTTGGGATGCGAGAGAACATAAAAAAACTGGAAAGGGCTGGGAATGCGGTTTTGAGATTAAATCTATAGTGAATAGAAAGTATCTTTGTATATTGGATAAGGGAACTCATGGGCTAAGTGGAACTACGTTCTCTGACGAAAAGGAGTTATCAGCCATTTTAACTAGTGGGAAACGCAAAGAAGACCTTGCATATTTTTTGAGTTCCAATTGGAGTGGTAAATCAAGTGAAGAAGGCGGTAGTCGAGGTCGTGGCAAAACGCTGTTTTTAGCTGCTTCTCGTGATGGAAGAATATATTTTGATTCTTTAAGATTATCAGATAATCTATATCTGTTTGGAGAATATTACTTAGATAAAGATAAACAAATTAAGTTTAAGCTATGCTATCAAGATGCTGCAAAGGAAGAGCTTGCGAGGATTACGGATGGGAAGATGTTTCCACTTAGAGATGCTGGTACTAGGATTTTGATTCTAAATCCAAAACCTGCGGTAGAAGAAGCGATTAAAGATGGCAGCATGTTGGCTATGATAAATAATTCAAGGTGGGAAATAATTAAAAAATATCAAGCAAAAATTTATGTAAATAATGGGTTTGAAATGAAATATGCGACTTTGCCTTCTTGGTATCTAGATAATTTCGACGAGGCCGTATGTCACGAATATAAACCTCGCGATAAAGATAAATATGGCGGCGGACTTATAAAAAAAGGTAAATCATATAGAATTAAGAAGCTTGTTTTACGATATAAACTTAATAATAATTTACCAGAATCTATAAGAGGTCTAGCAATTCAAAGAGGAGGTATGACAATACAGCGTTTGTTACCAGATGGGTGGATTCATGAAGAAGGTATGAATAATATTTATGGTTGGGTTGAAATGGATCGCGAACTAGAAAACGAAATGAATGAACTTTGTGAGGGGCCAGAGCATCTCGATTTCAGTTGGCATAAAAGACCTGCTAAATATTTATCTGATTATCTTAAAAGTAAAATAAGAGATTTCGCGAAGGAATTAAAATTAATTGAGTCTGAAAAGGCGAAGAAAAACAAGATACAGAAAGCAGCGGAAGAAAAGGCACTTAAATCCCTTACCTCATTATTTAAAAAATTGAAGCTTTTCGGAAAGAACCTAGGAAAAAGAAAAAGAGGAACATCTTCTAGGCAGAAGAATGAACCACTACGCTTGTCAATATCTGATATTAAGTTTCCAAGAGAAAATCGTCGTGTAAATTATGGTGAAAAAATTGAAAATGTCTATGTGTATCCGATAAATGAATTTGAGGACAGCATCATGGTTTTGGTTAGATTGTATATTGTTTCTGACAAAGGCAGAACTATTCTTTTTGATGAGAAGGAGTTTAATCTTCAACCTGGTAAAGGACCGAAAATTGGTTTTGAGACAGTAAAGATTTCTCAAGAACTTGAAAAGGGTGGCTATGTTATTAAAGCTAAGATGCGTTCTTTAGAAGATTCTACTATAACTTTCCCGGACGGCACAAATATTGAAAAGGGAACAAAGTTGTATGACCGTATACACCAAAAGTTTTACGTAGAGGTTGCCCCTCCTGAACATGGACCATTACATTTTGAACCAAAAGGCAGAGATGATAAAGGTTATATTATTGATTGGGAGCCAGAGGGGGACAGTGGTTATATAATCTACTATAACGAGGTACACCCAAGAATTAAAATACTGGTAAATGATGAATCAAAACTAGCAGAATATTTAACAGAACAAGGCGCTCTTGTTGCTCTACAAATAAAACTTGAAGAAGTAGTAGCAGAGGGCGAAAGTGATGACGAAGATCTTGAAAAATTACTAAAAAGCAAAGAGTTAGGGCAGGTTATTCCGACAATTTTAAAAAGGTATAGCGAATTTTTATGGGATTATAGAGAGGCTTAAAATGGTACTCAAAATTAAGAAGAAAAACCCATCAGGAGAAAGCGTTCAGTATAAGAGTTCCAAAATTATTTTAACACCCAGAGATATTAAGAAAGCAGACGCGTTTGATGACGATTTAGATGATGAAGTTATTCAGAAATTAGAGAAGAAGTTGGTTAAATTAAAAATTGTTGATCAAAAGAGCAAAAAAAAGGACCCTTTAAAAGCTTGGTACATAATTGGGAAATATATAAATAAATTTCTACAACATCATTCTGTTGAGAGAGAGGATGAGAATTCCTTTTGGAATGAGTTTTATGGTCGTTCAAAGATAATACATATTGGAATACCATCTAAGAGAATAGGACAAACAAGAAATGATTTTAGAACAGCATCTTTACTAGCGCGTTTCCCATTTGACAAACTCCGAAAGACAGGATCATGGGCGTTATGGAGAGAAATCATTACTTATAAATCTTTCATTGAAGACGAGAGAGTTTTAGAATGGGTTGTAAATAGACTTATCGATTCGCCGAGAACAAGAGATAAAGCAAGACCATTTTTAAAAGCAGTAGCTGCTCGGTTAAAAAGAATAGACACTTCAATTCTCGATGATAAAGAGTTGTTAAGCAAGCTTGAAACGATTAAATAGTTTAGTATAGGGTGTAAATAAAAGAACATTATACAAAAGGGTAAAATAGATTGAGAAAACTTATTAAGGAGGTGAAAGTCAAATGTCAGTGCGTTATATCTTAGACACAGACGATATCATCTGTTTTGATAAAGTAACAAGACATGGTGTATCAGATATGGGTAAAGACGGAATTACAGGAGACGACACACAACTATATCCTCTGTATGGAACAACCGCAAAAACAGTCTGCGAAGGTAACGATTCAAGACTTTCCACTACAGACGAAAAAGCTGCAATGACAGGGGCTAATTCTCCTTCCGCAGCTAATCCATTTGCTACAAAGGCAGACATAGCAGCTATGAGAAAAGCCATTATAGCGGAACTAAAAGGGAATTTGAGCAGATAACCGCCAGCTAAAGCAGGCGGTTGAGGGGGAGGGGACAATCAATAGCGGAGGAGACAACAGACTGCTTCAGCTGTCTGGTGGAACAAATAGCTGTCGGGGGAAACAAGCAAAAATCAGGAAATAAAGTTCTCTAACGGGGTTTATTAAATTCCTGAGATGTAGTAGATTGTCGGTATGGAACCATTGTGTGTAAACGAGATAGTAGAAGCCACTAAAGGTCGGCTTGTCAATGGCGATAAAAGTCTTTCCATAAAAGGCATATCAATAGACTCCCGCAGTATAAAAAAAGGTGACTTATTTATTGCAATTAAAGGCGAGAGATTTGATGGTCATGATTTTATTAATGATGCTGTAAAGAATGGCGCATCAGGAATTATTCTTTCCAGCCTGCATTCTCCTCTCAAAACTTTATCTCCGGCTTTTATTATTAAAGTAAGCGATACTCTTAAAGCTTTGCAGAATTTAGCAGGGTATTATAGGGGGAAATTTGATGTTCCGATTGTTGGCATTACAGGTAGTAACGGGAAGACCACTGTTAAGGATATGATACATAACATGCTTTTTCAGAACTTCAACCCGGCAAAGACAATAGGTAATTATAATAATCAAGTCGGGCTTCCGCTCACAGTGTTTAGATTATCAAAAGACAATAGAGCCGGTATCTTTGAGGTTGGGATAAGTTCATATGAAGAGATGGAAAATCTTGGAGAGATTGTCTGCCCTGATATTGCAGTTATAACAAACATAAACATAGCTCATATGCAATATTTCAGGACAGTTAAAAATCTTGTAAATGCAAAGGCAAAACTGCTGGAATTTGTTCCCAAGGAAGGCGTTGCAATCTTAAATGCAGACGATAAATATTTTAGCCTTCTTAAAGACGGAGCAAAATGCAGGGTTATATCATTTGGCATAAAAAATAAGGCTGATGTTATGGCTGAGGATATTGGTTTATTGCCTACAAGCACAAAATTTCTTTTGAATGGCGCAGTTAAAATAACTCTGCCTATATCGGGAATTCACAATGTATATAATGCATTAGCCGCTGCCAGCGTTTCTTTGCAGTTTTCTGAAGACCTGAATCTTGTAAGAGACGGCTTGGGGGACTTCAAACCTCCTGAGATGAGAATGCAAATAATAAAGACGAAAAATCTTACTGTAATAAATGATGCGTATAATGCAAATCCGGCTTCAACCAGAGCAGCTTTGGAAGTGCTTAGGAATGTTAATTCAAATTCCAACGGGACAAAACATAGAAAAGTTTTTATTTTTGGTAATATGTTTGAGCTTGGCGACTGCAAGGTATCAGAACATAAGAAGATTGGAAAACTTGTTGCGGAATCTCAAATAGACATATTTATAACTGTTGGAGAACTTGCCGGATTATCCGCTGTAGCGGCAAAAGAGAGCGGACTCAATGAAAACAAGATATTCTCATTCAAAAACACAGAGGAGGTTAAAGAAAAATTATTGAGCATACTGCAAAGTAATGATACCCTGTTATTAAAAGGTTCAAGAGCAATGCGTCTTGAAAACATACTTGAAACACTAAAGGATTCGTAATGTTTTATCATCTTTTTTATTCTCTCAGCAATGTATGGGGCGGGTTTAATGTTTTTAAGTATATTACATTTCGCGCAGGAGGCGCGGCGGCAACTGCGCTTCTGTTGAGTATATTTCTTGGACCGTGGGTGATAAGAAAATTGCATGAGTTGAATATTGGACAATATATCAGAAAAGGGGAATGTCCTGACCTGTTCACTCTACATCAAAAAAAGCAAGGCACTCCCACTATGGGCGGAGTTTTAATAATTCTGGTTTTATTGATTTCCACATTATTATGGGCTGATTTCACAAACAGATACATAATACTTGTTTTACTCATAACCCTATGCTTGGGTGGAGTTGGCTTTATTGATGACTACCTGAAAATACATAAAAAGAATGCCAAGGGACTCAAGATAGGCGCAAAATTGTTAGGACAGCTCATTATTGCCGGGTTTATAGGTTTCTATCTTTATTATAATCCGGTAAGTTCTAAGTTTGCCACAAAGCTTGGATTCCCGTTTTTTAAAACTTTCTTTATTGATTTAGGCTATTTCTACATTCCATTTGTTATGCTGGTTATTGTAGGGGCTTCAAATGCTGTTAATTTTACAGACGGACTTGACGGATTGGCCATTGGATGCGCAATGATGGTTTCTATTACGTTCATCATAGTAACATATTTGTGCGGACATGTTGGATTCAGTAAATACCTGAATATCATAAATGTTGCAGGGAGCGGCGAACTTGCTGTGTTTTGCGCTGCTCTGGTAGGAGCAAGCCTTGGTTTTCTCTGGTTCAATTGCTATCCTGCAGAGATATTCATGGGTGATACAGGCTCTCTTGCAATAGGCGGAGCGCTCGGTTTTATATCTGTAGTTGTAAAGCAAGAGATATTGCTGGTCATAGCCGGCGGTATTTTTGTTATAGAGGCTCTATCTGTTATTATTCAGATTATCTCCTTTCGTATGACAGGAAAAAGAGTATTTTTAATAGCCCCTCTGCATCATCATTTTGAAAAAATGGGCTGGGATGAGACAAAGGTTACAGTCAGGTTCTGGATAGTATCCATAATTTTTGCTCTTATAAGCCTTGCAACCCTGAAGTTAAGATAATGTCAGAACTAACTCCAATGCTAACCGCCAGCTAAAGCAGGCGGTTGTGGTGGAACAAGTAGCTGTCGGGGGAAAGCCAAAGCCAAAAAAATTATTGACAGCAATAGTTATCATTTGCTATCATTAGCTATTGGAGGTGAAAACCATGGAAAAAGTATTATTGGGGGCGCGATTGCCTGTGAATCTAATTACAGAATTAAGAAGCTTTTGTAAACCACGCGGGATATTAATAAATCACTTTGTTGCCAAAGCAGTTATAGAAAGACTCAAAGAGGAAAAAGAAGACGAGGAAGATACTCTTACCATAGAAGCTAGAAAAAATGAATTATCTATGAGCGAGGCTGAATGGAATGGATATCTAAAAGGCAGAGGGATAAGTGTTTAAACTTGAGGTAAAATCTAGTGTTAAGAAAGATACTAAAAATTTCCCCAAAGAAGATCTACAACGAATTGCAAATGACATCAGATCGCTCAAGTTTGATCCATTGCCGTCAGGGGCAAAAAAAATAAAAAAAGGCAAAGAAATATATTATAGAATAAGGCAAGGCAATTTTAGAATTGGCTATCGATTTAATGCAACCAAAAGATTAATAGAAATTATTTATATTAAACGTAGAAAAGAATCTACTTATAAATGAGGGCGCCACGATTCTAATGCCAGAACTTACTCCAATGCTCAGGCAGTATCTAGGCATAAAAAAGAACAATAAAAATACTGTCCTTTTCTTCAGGTTAGGGGATTTTTATGAGATGTTCTTTGATGACGCAAAGCTTGCATCAAAAATTCTTGAAATTACTCTGACTTCCCGCGATGGGGGAGAAGGAAGAAAAATCCCAATGTGCGGCATTCCATATCATGCTGCGGAAAACTATATAGCAAAATTAATAAAAAGCGGGCACAAAGTTGCAATCTGTGAACAGGTTGAAGACGCAAAAAAGGCAAAAGGACTTGTTAAAAGGGAAATTGTAAGAACAATAACTCCAGGCACGGTTCTTTCCAGCTCTATGCTTGATGTAAAGAGCAATAATTATCTCGGGGCGATAGTCTTATCAGACAAAAAGTTTGCGCTTGCGGTCTCGGATTTATCAACAGGCGAGTTTAAAGCAGCAGAGTTTTCTGATTATATAAAATTCTTAGATGAAGTCCGCCGTGTCAATCCAAAAGAAATTATTCTTCAAAATTCCTTAATGGAAAATGAAAAGATTAAAAAAGATATTAGTATATCCTGCTCGGTTTTAACGTCGTATGATGACTGGCATTTTGATAGAGAAAGCGCAAACAGTGTACTTACTTCTCATTTTAAAACGCAGTCAATGGACGGCTTTGGATGCAGTGACTTTCCCGCTGCAATATGCTGTGGAGGTGCGCTTCTTGAATACATTAAGGACATACAGCAGATTTCGCCGACACATATAAACGATTTCAAGATATATTCAACGTCAGACTTTATGGTACTGGACAACGCTACTCAAAAGAATCTTGAACTTGTTGAAACCATACATGCTCATGAGAAAAAAGGAACATTATTGGATACGTTGGATGCAACTATTACTCCAATGGGAGGCCGTCTCCTGCGGACCTGGGTTGTACAACCTCTGAGAGACTCAGAAGAGATTAACAGCAGACTTGATGCTGTTAATGAGTTTATAAATTCTGCAGATGTTAATGATAAGGTAAGAGCTATCTTCAGAAATATCCTTGATATAGAGAGAATAATCAGCCGTATTAATTGCGGTCTGGCTAATGGGCGTGATCTGATAGGTCTCAGAGAGTCATTGAAAAAGGTTCCTCAAGTAAAGGGAATAATTAACAAATTCAAGGTACAGATGTTGAAAAATATATGTGAGGACTTGCAGGATGTCTCAGAACTGGTTAGTTTACTCGACAAGGCTATTGTTGATGAACCTCCGATCAGCATTCGGGACGGCAATATTATCAAACATGGATTTGATGCTGGTCTTGATGAAATAAGACAGATCAGTAAGGGAGGAAAGGACTGGATCAAGTCCCTTCAGGTAGAAGAGATTCGGAGGACAGGAATAAAATCTCTAAAGGTAAGATATAATAAGGTTTTTGGATACTATATTGAAATTACAAAAACGAACTTAAATATGGTGCCTGATAATTATATCAGAAAACAGACTCTCTTGGGTTGTGAGAGATTTATAACTCCGGAGCTGAAGGAGAAAGAAGCGCTTGTTCTTGGCGCAGAAGAGAGAATTAATGAAGCGGAATATAAGATTTTTACTGATGTGCGCAGTCAGGCTGCATGTGAAACTGTCAGACTTCAAAAAATAGCGCGCGCTATTGGCATGCTGGATGCAGTAAGTTCGTTAGCGCTAATAGCTATTCAAAATAATTATGTAAGACCTGAGATTACAGATTCTGATGTTATAGAGATTATTGATGGCAGACATCCTGTTCTTGAGAGGTTGGATATCGGAAGTCAATTTGTTCCGAATGATACATATATTGATAATTCCAGCCAGCAGATACTGATAATCACCGGACCGAATATGGCAGGCAAGTCAACTTATATTAGACAGGTTGCTCTCATTGTTCTCATGGGGCAGATCGGCAGCTTTGTACCTGCAAAAAGCGCAAAGATTGGTACGGTTGATAGAATATTTACCAGAGTCGGCGCATCTGATGAACTGACAAAAGGGCAGAGTACATTCATGATAGAGATGAATGAGGTAGCGAATATACTCAACAATGCCACTCCGCGCAGTTTAATAATACTTGACGAAGTAGGAAGAGGCACAAGCACATTTGATGGTGTCAGCATTGCATGGGCGGTAGCGGAATATATACATAACAACCCAAAAGTCAATGCAAAGACTCTTTTTGCTACTCACTATCATGAATTGACTGAACTTACTCTCACATTGGAGAGAGCAAAGAATTATAATGTTTTGGTTAAAGAATGGAATAATGAAGTCATTTTTCTTCATAAGATTGTTGGAGGCCCAACAGATAAAAGCTATGGCATTCATGTTGCGTCTCTTGCAGGACTGCCAAAAGAACTAATAGAAAGGGCGAAGGATATCCTTGTTAATTTAGAGAACGAAACAATCTCTGAACAGGGTCTTCCTAAGTTTGCGCCTTCTATAAAGAAGAATAAAAATAGGGAAATAAAAGAGTCGTCTCAGCTTACATTTTTTGCCCCGATAGATCATTCTGTTGTAGATGAAATAAAAAATTTGGATACAGAAAACATGACCCCGCTTCAAGCTCTTAAGAAACTTGATGAACTGAGAAAGAAAGTTAAAAAAGATAAATTTTGAATAATACCAGTTTTCACTAATTTTTTGACATTTGGCATGTATGAATCTATACTGTAAAAAGTGAGGCGCAGAAATAGATGAAGAATAAGGTGTTACTAGAAAATTTAGGGACTAGACCCTATGTCGCAGCAGTGCTTAATAAGGCTTCTATAGAAGCTGCTCAATCAGCCGGGAAGCTTGGCGCAGACATCCTGGAGCTTCGTGTTGATATGCTGGACTCTTGTTATCGTACCGGAGAAAAAGTAAGCTCTGTTATAAGACAATTAAAGAAAGAAGTTAAATTACCCGTCATTCTTACTATACGTTCCTCAAACGAGGGGGGTATGGCGAAAATAGCTGATGGCAGACGTCTTGATATTTTCAGGGAAGCTATTTCAGAAACAGATTTAGTAGATATTGAAATTAGTTCAGATCGCATAAATTCTAAGGTGATAGAACTTGCCAAAACACGGAATAAAAAGGTAATTCTTTCTTTTCACAATTTTGAGAAGACACCTGCCTTGTCCTACTTGAAAGATCAGGCAGAAAAGGCACGGGATATGGGATGTGATATCCTTAAGATTGCAGCAATGGCAAACAATATGGAAGATGTAAGGAGATTACTGAATTTTTGCTCCATATGGGAAAAAACAAAGATATCTGTTATGTCAATGGGCTATTTGAGCGAAATATCCAGACTAACTGGATTCCTGTTTGGTTCTTGTCTTACATATGGATTCATAGAACAACCCGTCGCTTCCGGGCAATTAAGCGTAAAGGATCTGGTTAAATATTATCACATCCTTTATTCATAATTTTTTGCTTTCTCTACCTCACAGATCATCGCGCCTTTTGCGAGCTTGACTTCCACTTTATCATGAGGTTTTACTTTGCGAGTATCGGTAATTAATGTTCTTTGAGGTAGTTTCAGTGTATAGCTGTATCCTCTTGAAAGAGTAGCAAGAGGGCTGAGCATATTCAGCTTGCCTGAAAGATTACTCGTTCTCTGTATAGCAAGCTCCAATATATGGGAACAGGTTCTATCCATACTTTCGGAAAAATCGTCAATCTCCTGCTTGTATAAACTTAGGTTGTTTGTAAGCGCTGAAATGATCCTTGCTTGAAAATCCCTGATTTTTTGAATGATTTGCTTCATCTCCCCAACAACAAGTTCAGCTGCTGCAGATGGAGTTGGCGCGCGCAGATCCGCAACAAAGTCACTTATTACAAAATCTATTTCATGACCAACTGCGGAAATAACAGGGATATTTGAATTATATATTGCTCTTGCAACAATCTCCTCATTAAATGCCCACAGATCTTCTATAGACCCACCGCCCCTTCCGACAATCAGAACATCCATGTCCCCCATCTCATTGAACTCATCTATCGCATCAGCTATCTCTTCCCCAGCGCCTTCTCCCTGAACCTTGACAGGATTAATGAGAATCTCTACTTGGTGAAAACGTCTGTTAATAACATTAATAATGTCTCTGATCGCGGCGCCTGTTGGAGAGGTTACAATCCCAATCCTTCTTGGAAACAAAGGAATTGGCTTTTTATGTTCAGGGGCAAAAAGCCCCTCTTTCTGCAGCCTTCTTTTAAGTTGTTCAAAAGCAAGCTGAAGCTCTCCAATTCCTCGAGGTTGAAGAAGCCCTACAATAAGCTGATAGTCTCCCCTGCGCTGATATACGCTTATATTTCCAAGAGCCAGCACTTTCAAGCCATCCTCTATCTTGAATTTTATCCTCTGGTTAGCTCCTCTGAAAAACACAGCATTAAGCTGAGACTGCTCATCCTTTAACGTAAAATAAATGTGGCCTGAAGAAGGCATTCTGCAATTTGATACTTCTCCTTCCACCCACACGCTTGGGAAACTCTCCTCAAGCAGATTCTTTATTTTTGAAGTAAGCTCGCTTACAGTAAAGATATGCTGTGATTGGGACTCATGATCGTATGTTAACAATGAATATCTCCTGAATTGTAAAAGACTTCCAAAATTATAACATAAGTGTCAATATTGTGCTATAAAAACAGGGGTTATTCTATGCACAGCAAGCAAAAAATCCCCTCTATGTCATTGCGAAAGATGAAATCTTGAAGCAATCTTGTTTTTCAGTATTTGCCGTATGTCCTGGCAGTTCCAGCCATTGCGAATATATTTTCATCAGGCGTATCCCTGCCGCACTGGTCACCGGTTGAGAGGATGAACCCCCCGCCTTTAGCGGCATCGTCAATAGCTTTTTTGCTGGCGGCAATTACATCATCTACCGAACCTCTTAACATCACTTCGGTTG
>JAUWOV010000105.1 GCA_030611945.1 bacterium
CCAGCTTCCTGGCAGCATTTTGTATTTTTAGGGTAGTTTCACATATTGTATTGTATATTCTTAGTTCATTGGAGTAGGGGAGTACAGCCAGAGATATTTCTCTAAGGTTCCATATACCCTGAGTTGTTTGTGAAACTATACCGATTCTTTCCTCCCTCTGAAGTCTTTTAATATCAATTTCAGATTTGCTCTCAACAACTTGAAAGTTAGTTCCACAGAAACCTACGATGCCTTTTGTTTCAGCGTGATTTTTATCTCCTATAATGATGATATGGTATTTATCTTTATTTAGCTGTTCAGCATATTTCTGCACCTTCTTTACTAACGGACATGTAGCGTCAATAATTTTCAGACCTTTTTTATATGCTTTTTTAATCAGTGCCGGTTCAAGCCCGTGGGCAGGTATAACAAGTATCCCTTCTTTTATGATTGAGAGGTCATTAACTATTTTCAGCCCTCTGTCCCTGAGATTCTTTACTACCTGCGGGTTATGAATTATTGGACCAAGACAATGAAGGTTCTGTTCTTTCTTAAGGCTCTGTTCAACTATTTTAATAGCTCTTTTTACACCAAAACAGAATCCGGAATGATTTGCTACTTCAATTTTTCTTGCCATCAATCTAAAATCTTGTATAATACATATTGTTCTGTTTTTAAACTGAATAGGGCCCATAGCTCAGCCTGGTTAGAGCACCGGACTCATAATCCGTCGGTCCAAGGTTCAAATCCTTGTGGGCCCACCGCTCGCTTTATCTAAGTGCAATCGGCTTTCCAAGTATCTCCGACATTATAATTCCCATTCTGGCATCAGATGCACCAATTGACATTGTAGATATGACCTCTTCCGACTTCCAAGAGTCGTTCACTAAAGCAACTTCTGGAACTTGCTCCTCCACAGGTTTTTTTAATTCTTCTTTTGGAATCTCCTTAACCTCATCTTCAACAAGTTCAGGCTGAGTGTATTCCTCATCAGGTGCCTGTTCAAACAGTCTATCAATGGATTCTTGAGATTCCTCTTCTTTTACAAGATCAAGTTCCTTGAGAAATCCTCTAACTGCATCATTGCCCGCTTCATAAACAGGCTCTTTGGATGCTTGATGAGTTTCCTGCTCTTTCTCAAAATCAAGTTCAGGAAAGGAGTCAGCAGGTTGAGGAATCTCCTCCTTTCTTTGAGGGCTGTAAGATGCTTGACTCCTGGTATTTTTCATCTCAGAGAATTTCTTTGCGATCTTGATAATCCATACACCAAAGAATATTAAAAAGAATAGTATCTTGATTGCTGAGCCCATGTTATCACCTTATTCTTTTTTGGATTTTGTTTCCTTTGTGCCATCTGAAATCGAATCTCTCATCCCAGTATCTGCCTGAATATTCTTCATCTTGTAGTAGTCCATAATACCAAGATTTCCTTTTCTGAAAGCGTCTGCCATTGCCTTTGGAACCTCTGCTTCAGCTTCTATGACTTTTGAGCGCATATCAACAACTTTTGCTTTCATTTCCTGTTCTGTTGCAACAGCCATAGCGCGTTTGCTTTCCGCTTTAGCCTGAGCTATCTGTTTATCTGCGTCAGCCTGTTTTGCCTGAAGTTTTGCGCCAATATTATCTCCTACATCCACATCCGCAATATCAATTGAGAGTATCTCAAACGCAGTTCCTGCATCAAGTCCTCGTTCCAACACCTTTTTGGATATCGTGTCAGGATTCTCAAGAACCTTCTTATAGGTTGCTGCTGAGCCGATCGTGGTAACAATTCCTTCTCCAACACGCGCAATAATAGTCTCTTCAGTTGCTCCTCCAACAAGCTGCTGGATATTGGTCTTTACAGTAACTCTGGCTTTTGCTTTTAACTGGATTCCGTCCATTGCCACTGCGGCAATAGTTGAAGCGCCTTTGGCAGGGTCAGGACAGTCAATCACCTTTGGCATAACACTTGTTTGTACAGCTTCAAGAACATTTCTTCCTGCAAGGTCAATTGCAGCAGCTTTTTTGAAGTCCAGAGCTATTTCTGCCTTACTGGCTGATATTAAAGACTTGACAACACTTTCCACATGGTATGTACCGCTTGCAGGTTTTCCCATTATTGGCTGACCGTCTGAAGCAAGATAGTGCGCTTCAAGATCATCGGAGGATATGTCCAGACCTGCTTTTACAGCCATAATTCTGGTATTCACTATGGTGCTGGCTGGAACGCCTCTCAGTCTCATAATAACAAGTTTTATCATGCTTACCGGCGCGCCCGATACCATTGCTCTTAGCCATAAGCTAAAGAATTTAGCAATAGTTATTACAAGCAAACCAGCTACCGCTATGAGTATAAACATTAGCACTTTCATCTCTTTTTCTCCTTTTTTGGTTATTGATTTCAGATTTTGTTGACTTTAGATTTTTCTTACAACAATTTTCTTTCCGCTGATCATTACCACCTTTACTTTTTCATTTTTCCGGACATAACCTCCTTCCGTTACAACATCAAACTTCTGCCCATTGATTTTAGCCTTTCCCGCCGGTCGCAAGAGGGTCAGAGCAATTCCTTCCTTATCTTTTATGTTCTCCAAGCTATCATGAGAGACAAATCCTTCATTTTTACCCTCTTTTTTAGAGAGAATAACATATTTCCCGAACTTTGTCTTTGGCAAAAGCTTTAGTGCAAGTATTATTGCTATGCCTGCAGAAACCAGTTCCAGAAGCAGAACATAAAGGGCGATAGAGGGATAATTTTTAAAACATAGGAATATACTGCCAAATATTGCCAGACAGCCACTAAGGCCAAATATACCTCCAGGTACAAAGATTTCAATAAAGATGAATGTTATTCCTGCAACGAACAAAAGAATTATAGTCCACATTTAATTATTTCCTATGCACAAGAATTCTGTTCCCCTCAACCTTCTCAACAACGATCTCGGCTCCTTCTTCAATAAAATCTCCGTCAGTCATTACGCTCCATAGTTTATCGTCTATCATTGCCTTGCCTGTAGGTCTGAGTTTTGTATGAGCGACACCTCTCTTTCCAACCAGAGTATGCATCTCCGCAGATGAGGCGTTAAATCCATTTTTTTGTTTTTCTGATGCAGATAGAGCAAGCTGACTCCATAATCCTTTACTCTTAGGAAGATATTTTAACAGCAGGGCAAATACTGCTCCTGAAGCTAGAATTGCTCCGCCAATTGTGTAAAGCGCAGTATTCAATAGATTGAATTCCCATGAGAACTGCGGAATCGGATGTTTTACAAGCGCAAGGTATATTCCTGCCAGAATACAGAGCAGCCCGCCTGATCCAACAAATCCAAATCCGGGCGTTATAAACAATTCAGTAAATAACAGTATAATCCCTATAATGAACAAAACTATATCCATGGTATTTGCAAGTCCGACAATATAGTGTCCCCAGAAAAACAGCGCAAGGAATATTACACTTATAGTTCCGCCAACTCCCCATCCAGGCGTTTTTATTTCAAATAAAAGCCCAAGGAATCCAAGTGTTAAAAGCAGTGAGCTTACAATCGGATGCGTCAAAAATCTAACAACATGTTCTGCCCAATTAGTATGCGTTTTTTTAATAGTAAATTTATCCAGATTAAATAATCTCAATATCTCTTTAATGGACTTCGCCTCGTTTTTTGCAAGACCTGCTTTTATAGCTTCGAAACCTGTTAGTGTAACTAGTTTACCTTTTTGTGTTATCTTCTTGATTTCAATGTCAGGGTCAACCATTGCCTCCGCTAATTTTGTGGAATGCCCGTTCTGTTCTGCTGCCGCTCTGAATGCTGAGCGCACAAAGGATATTTCCTTTTCGCCTGTTTTTTGCTGACTCATACCGGCAAAACCAATTTTAACAGGAGAGGCTGCGCCTATCATACTGCCCGGGGCAACAATTATGTGTTTACAAGATAGAGCAATAAGCGCGCCTGCGGATATGGCTCTTGGATTCACATACGCTATAGTCAGCATTTTTAGATTCGAAAGAGCATCTTTTATATCTACTGCCGCATCAACCCTGCCGCCGTATGTTTTAATATCCAGAATAATTGCCTTAGCA
>JAUWOV010000009.1 GCA_030611945.1 bacterium
CCAATCCTAGAACTGGTTATTACATCTTTCATTTACATATACCTCTGTCAGATACTCTAATAAAATTTATAAGATATTGTAGCTCATCTACTAAGGGAATTTCTTCTTCAATTTTTTTTAGAGCCTGAGTCGTATTCATACCTGACCTAAACAAGATTTTATAAGCCTTCTTGAGCTTTTCTATAACCGGAGCAGGTATATTGTTCCTAGTTAGTCCTATAATGTTCAGTCCATATATCCTTGTAGGATGACCATCTGCCCTTGCAAATGGAGGAATGTCCTTAACCACTTTAGACAGTCCTCCTACCATAGCAAGCCTGCCAACTCTTGCGCCTTGATGAATCCCTACCATGCCGGCCAGCACACATCCATTCTCTAATATGCTATGTCCTGACAATCCTGAAAAATTAACCATTGTAACACCATTGCCCACCTTGCAATTATGAGCCGCATGCGTATACGCCATAAAAAAATTATTATCCCCTACTACTGTTGCTGTCTCCGGCTCTGTTGCTCTGTTAATTGTAACATATTCTCTTATAATATTTCCATTGCCTATTTTAACATATGTACGGTCATCATCATTGCATTTCACATCCTGCGGAACTGTTCCAATGACTGCGCCGGGGAATATCTTGTTGTTCTCTCCTATGCTTGTCCAGCCGTCTATTACAACATTGGACGCAATCTCTGTGTTTTTCCCTATTTTAACATTACCTCTTATAACGCTCCATGGTCCGATCTTTACACCTTTAGAAATCTTGGCGCCTGGAGAAATAACTGCTGTATTATGGATTGTCATTTTCTATTATCCTTTATTGTATGATTGACGTTAATTCCGCTTCGCATACTACTTCACCATCAACAGAAGCCTTTGCCTTTACCCTGCCAACTTTGCTCTTTGCCTTAATTACCTCAACCTCTATAATAAGCTGATCTCCAGGTCTGACAGGTCGTCTTAATTTGACATTATCCATCTTAGCAAAAAACGGAGTCTTCCCTCTATTCTCTTTTTTTCTCAATAACAAAATCCCGCCTACCTGCGCCATTGCCTCAACAATTAGCACGCCAGGCATTATTGGATAGTCAGGAAAGTGTCCCTGAAAAAAACTTTCATTTACGGTAACATTCTTAATTCCTACTATCTTTTTATCCTCTTCAATTTTTATTATCCTATCAACAAGTAAAAACGGATATCTATGCGGAAGAATCTTTTTTATCTCATCTATGTCTAAACTGGTTTTTGTCTCCGTATCATCGTCATCCGCCAATCCTACTGTTTTTTTAAGTTTTTTAACCAGTTCTATATTTAAGTAATGACCGCTCTTTATTGCAATAACATGCGCTTTTAATGGTTGTCCCAGTAAATACAGATCGCCTATTAGATCAAGTATCTTATGCATAACAAACTCGTTCTCAAACCTCAATTCATCGTTAAGAAGAGCTTCGTCCCCTATAACAACAGCGCTCTCTAAACTGCCTCCTTTTATGAGCCCTTCCTTTTGCAGCATCTCCACCTCTTCCAGAAAACAGAATGTTCTTGCAGAGGCTATTTCCCTCTTAAAAGATTCAGGGGTAATTGTAAGTGAGGCGAATTGGGAATTAAGCACAGGATGATTATAGTCAATAGTAAATGAGATACGAAAATCTTTTGACGGCAAAGCAACCAAAGAAGAACCATTCTCCGAAACCCAGACAGGCTCTTTTACTTCAAAAAACTTCTTAGGCGCTTTTTGCCGCACAATCTTTGCCCCTTCCAACGCCTCTATAAATGGCAAAGCGCTTCCATCAACTACAGGAGGCTCATTGCTGCTGAGTTCAACCAGCATATTATCAATCCCTAAACCTGCTGCTGCTGCCAGTACATGCTCTACGGTATGCACTTTTATATCGCTTTTACCCAGAGAAGTCCCTCTGGCTGTATCAACAACTCCGCTAATATCCGCTTTAACTATTGGGCTATTAGGTAAATCTTTTCTTATGAATTTTATACCCGTGTTCTCATCCGCAGGTTTAAAATAAATTGTGGTTTTATTTCCTGTATGCAAGCCAATACCTTCGCAGCTCGCTTCATTGCTTATTGTTGTCTGTAATTGCATAATCTTCCCTTTTGTTATTTTTTATTTTCCTCTATTTCTTCTTTCTTCAATAAATCTTCTATATGCTTTGTAATGTCCAATTTTTCATCCGCATATAATAGATCACGATTCCCAATTACAAGAGTATATCCCCTTTTTTCTGAATATTCTTTGATCACAGCCTCTATGTCCTTTATAATCTCCTTAATGGCTTTTTCTCTCTGAACCTCCAGTTCTCTTTTGCTTTCTCTAATAATTCTATTTAATTGAAGAGACCTTTGTTCGAGAATTCCTTTCTGCTTATCTTTTTCCTTCTGCTTTAATACCCCTGATCCCAGCTTCTTGCGAATATTATTAATCTCTTCTCTAATTTCTTTTATCTTTTCCTGTTTCTTATCCGCTTCTTTCTTCAACTCCGCCTCTGCTTTTTCTGTTTTATAATAACCTTCAAACAGCACGGAGAAATTTACATATCCTATTTTTAGCTCATCCGCCGCATAACAAGCTGAAGACAGGAAAAAGCAAGACAATATAAAAACTATAAAATACGAAGTAGGGGCGAGCCTTGCGTTCGCCCATTCACAGATTAAATTTTTAATTTTCAATTTCTGATCTCCTGTGTTATTTGTCATTGTCAAGTCTATGCCTTCCTATAAGCATCTAAAAACTCTTCTCTTGTAATTCCGGATTGACTGCAAATTGTCCTTAATGTAGAAGCTTTTATTTTTGGATGATTCGGCATAGTTAAAGGAGTTTTGCTTTCATCAAGATTTTTACGCACCATGGAAATGTGTTCTTTTTCCCTTACAATTTGAAAACCCAAAATCCCCAGCGCTTTTACTACCTTTCGCTTGGGTGCGTCAATAGGAAACTTTGTCATTAAGCTTCCACTCCTGCCTCAGCAACGAAAGCCTCAATAATTCGTGGTTCTATATCCATTGCTTCGTTTCCAAATGTCTCGATGTGAAAATGAATTGCTGATTTTATATTAGAAAGCGCTTCTTCATAAGTATCTCCTTGTCCAACCACAACCCCTTTGAGTCCTAATGGATATGATACATAACCGTCTGGATGTTTCTCTACAACGATTTTAAACTGTCTCATGATAAATTACCCCCGTTTTCTATTCTCTATGTAATTAAGGATATACTATAAACATCATAATTTACAAGATAAAACCCACACTCGTCACTGGTCATTGCGAACGAAGTGAAGCAATCTCGTCTGTCATTTTCTCTTTTGGAATTCACGATTCATGTCTTCAATGGCATCGTTCATAATCTTTTGCATCAAGTATGAGTATCCTTTGACATCATGCCCATAATGGTAGTAAAGACCCTGAATGATTTTCCGGGTAAGATTATAGTTCTTTTCCCAAACCCTCTTCTTAGATATCAAATCTGTTAATTTTAGATTTAGAACAACATCGTTTCGTGAAGACCCCATAGGAAGACCAAAAAACCACAAAACAGGACCATACACAGATAAGCCATAAGAATATACCTTGCCATTATAAATAGTTGAAAACACTTCCCCTTCAAGTAATAATTGAGCTTTCTCTTTATCGCCGCCAAAAGTAAAAAAAGCGTCAACGAATAAACCAGATTTACGCAGACTATATGCTGCCGCTTTCGCAAGATCCTCGCTCATATCAAAATCAAATTCAGCAATCGAGATAAACTCTCTAGCCGCATCGGGTCTTTCATATTCCACCCAGCCAAAAGGCATTAAAGGAATCAGGTAAAGGAAAAGAGTGCCGTATTGATTTTTATCTCCTCGCATGTCTTCAAAAGGCACAACGGCTATTTTCTTCTGATAAGCCGGACCATCGGAAAACCGAACAAGATTTCTTCCCTTTGCGGGATAAATAAATTTTGCGGTTGTCCCACAGCCACTTAAAAGTGATAGAGCTAGTAATGCGGTTATTAGTTTTGTTTTCATAGCTATTTGTCTCCTTTTTTATTGGCTTTTTTTGAACCCCCTAATTATCCACTTTACGATTGGTGGAATTATCCATCTTGCAATAACATACGCTATCCAAATAGCAATGAACCATTCAAGGGCTAAACCAAATGCGTTAACTACATCATGCTCGTAAACGCCGTAGAATGAGTCATAATAAAAGCTATAATGCCAAATAAAAACAATTATAGCTGACAAAATAGACAATACTAGCGTTAGTCTCAAGAAACCTTTTTCCTTATTCTTTTTCAATACACTTCTCATTTTTAACAACCTTGCCCACTATTTACGTTTTTTATCTCTTTTATTGAATATTTGTGCAATCCCAAAGATAGTAAGAATTGTAAGTGGAATAGAAAATATCTTATCTCCTGATGTTCCCGCAATTCCTTCTGTTAATTTCCACAAAGAAATAGAAACAACTCCTAACACTGCCCATCCCCAACGAGCATTACCTTTTTCGTAGGATATTCTTATGCAACAATATAATCCCCAGCCAGCAAAAATCATAGGTATCATTAGTTCTCGTTTCTCACTTTTTAATAATAACCGTGCTTAACTCAGAAGAACAAACAAACTCTTTGCCATTCCAAACAAAATATTTATACGCCAGTTTATCCCGATTTGTGCGTCCCTTTTTATCAGCAGCAGCAGTTCTTCCTACTTTAATTACAGGCGTTTTATCATTAAATAGGAAAAGATGTTGCTCTGATGCAAGTCCTGGATCATCCTCGCCCCATAAGTATTTATAGTTACTCTTTTGCCAAGATACAATACTAAGATGCTCTATTCCCATAGTTGAATAACCTGAAGCAGATACGTCCTTTAAACCATCTCCATCAACATCAACCAACTCAAAATCAGGGTTAGACTCCCCCGTAATTATTGCAAATTCAACTTTTAACAATTCCCCTTGAGGACTACATATTACGACGCAACTATAAGGACACTCTGGAAGCGCTGAAGTACTTCCGTTGGGATAAACGTATCTTAACCCTTTCAACTGAATAGCAATGACATACTCCTTCTGCCCATCTCCATTCAAATCTTCCTTCAGTAAACTTCTTATCCCTATATACTCTTCTTTGTCAGACGGAAAAGGATAAATCTCAGAATTCCAAGAAAGGAACACTTCGTTACCATACAATTTTAATGAAAAATCTGAGTAGTAACACTTTACTATTTCTCCATTTGCCCATTTGAACTCTCTAACAATTTTGCATTTAATCCACTCAAGCAACTTGCCAGCGTAGGCTTCTGAGGAAGTCTTTAGATATTTTTTCTGTTTTGCGTCTAAGATCCAAACATTATCGCTTAAAGGAATCCCGTCGTCGTTATAAACAAAATATCTTTCCCCGTCTGTATTAACAAACTCTAAAACGCCGTCGTTATTAAAATCTGCAAAGTAATAAACCTCTCCTCCGCCCTCTATAGGCTCGAATTCAGTTACAGAATCCTGGTTAATAGATAATACTCGTACAGCAAAAGGCATATAGTGGTTCCCTGGGGAAGGATATTCTTGAATTACTAAATTAGGAATGCTGTCACCGGTTATATCATCAAAGGGCAGGACTTTTTTATACAGACCTCTAGGCGCTAACTCCTTGTAAATAGGATTTATCCACAATACATCACTCTTTGGGACATCAAGAAAATAGACTGGGGTGATTTCATATATGGTTTTATCTCCGCGCCTTAGCACAAGCCTATGCCATTCTTCTCCCTGCCTTATAACTTTATACTCATTAGCACTGTCAGACAGAATTATTTCTTCATCAACTTGAAAGGCATAAACAAGTGGTGTAACCAATAGTAAGAAGCAAATAGCAAATGTTAACTTTTCCATCGATCTTGCCTTCTCTTAAAAATCATTACAAGTTTTTTATTTATTTCCATTCAGTATCAATGCCAATCTCAAATTTTATGCGATGTACAAGTTCATTGCTTAGAGCTTTTTCTGTACTTGCGGCTCCACCTAAATTGGCAAGAGCAATCATGATACCAGCCTTATCTTTCTGATTCTTGGCAACTGTAACAGCAATATCAAATTGAATCCCAGGTATTTTTGAGGCATCTCCCATGTTACGTCGTAAATTAAAAACTTCAAATTGACTTTTATCAGGATTTTTTAATTCATCATTTGCCATTCTAATTCCTTGGGCAATCCCTACAAGAGTATTTTTAATAAATTCTTTAAGTTCGATATGTTCCATTATTATCTTCCTTTTGAATAGACTTCTAACATTAATCATTAAACAGTCACTTTTGCTTTAATATTACCATAATTCAAATCACTTAAAACCTCAATAAAAACACTGGATTCCCCGATCAAGAGACTGTGTCATAATAGGTTTATTCTGGAAGTATAGGGTATTTATTCATATAATATACTGAATAGACAAGATATATTTAGGAGGGAGAATTAAATGGCTTTTCGACATGGCGAACGATTTCAAATGAATTTATTTCCACAGAGTCTGGACGATTATGTTGGGCAAAATGATCCAGCGCGTGTCTATGATGCGTTCGTGGAGGCTTTGGATTATGATGAATTAGGTATTTCCTTGCATGAGAAACAAGCTGGTAATGCGCGGTACAATCCTAAATCAATGTTGAAACTATTACTATACGGTTACTCATACGGGATACGTAGTTCCAGAAAATTAGAGAGAGCAACCTATCACAATGTATCTTTCATGTGGATGGTGGAGGGTTTGAGACCGGATCATAAAACGATTGCACGTTTTCGTCGGGATCACAGGGAAAGTTTCAAGCAGGTAATGAAACAATGTGCCCGACTTTGCTTGAAACTTGATCTAATTGATGGAAACACATTATTCGTAGACGGAACAAAAATACGAGCGAATGCCTCAATAAACCATACATGGAAAGAAAAATGTTGTCAGAAGATGCTATCCAATATCGACGAACGCATAAATGCTATCATGGATGAATGTGATGCCAAAGATAAAGAAGAAACGAATGCCGAAAGCTTCGTTGAGTTAAAAGAAGAACTTGCTGACAAAAAATCTCTCAAGTTGACCATTAAGTCGCTCTTAGGCGAGATTAAATCAGAAGAAAAGACATCAGTAAATACAACAGATAAGGATTGCGTTGTGGTTAAGGGACGTCAAGGGCACCATGCCGGCTATAACGGTCAGATAGTTGTAGATGATAAGCATGGGCTGATCGTAAACAGTGACGTTGTGAATGAATCGAATGATCGGAATCAGTTTTCAAATCAAATCACACAGGCGCAAGAGATTTTAGACAAGCCCTGCGAAACCGCCTGCGCGGATTCAGGATACGCTAATACAAATAACTTGGCAGTTGTAGATAAAGCCGGTGTTAAAGTTGTCGTTCCCACACAGGAGCAGGAAAGCAAACAAGTAGAAAAACCTTTTTCCAAGCAGCAATTTCGGTACGACGCAGAGAACGGCTGTTATTGGTGTTCAAAAGAACATCCTCTGAAATATTCAACAACTGATCATAAAACAGGAAAACGGATTTATCGCATAAATAGCCGTAAGATATGTACTTCATGTTGTCATTTTGGTCAGTGTACCACGGCACAAAAGGGACGCAGTATTACACGTCTGTTCAACGAAGACATCAAAAGAAAATTGGAGAAACAGTATCAAACGCTGGAATCACAAGTCGTATACAAGAGAAGAAAAGAGAAAGCAGAACTGCCTTTTGGGCACATAAAGAGAAATCTGGGGGTACAAGCATTTTTATTGAGAGGTATCCAGGGGGTTAGGGCTGAAATGTCGATATTCTCCACTAATTTCAATCTTTCAAGGTTGATGACACTTATTGATACAAAAACACTACTTGACAGGCTCAAGGTTGCTTAAGGGGCATGAATATATGCGCATTTTGAATATATAATGCCATAAATGAAGGACAAAACAACACGATATGGATCGAATTTAAATTACCAATAGTGCGTTAAATGAATTTCTTGAATTATGGGACTTTTATTGCCTCTTGGCGTTTGGTTATGACACAGTCTCCAAGTCGGAGAATGACAGTGTAGGGGTCGGATTTATCCGACCCGCGGGCTTGCCCTGAACCAGTGCGAACTCGGTTCGGGGCTTGATAAATCAAGCCCCTACAATACTTTGCAATGACATGTTTTTTACTCATCATTTGAGCTTAATTTTAATAATTTTCCTTTTAGTCGCAATAGATCTTTTCCAAAAGCGCCCATTATTTCATCGTACATATCTTTTATCTCTTCTGGTAAATAATCATGAACTATTCTATTTCTTACATCTCTCATTTGCAGCCATAGAATAGTGGAACTTATTATTTCTAATTTCCCCATTCTGTTCAATAAATCTCTTAAGGTTTCAGAATTTTCGCCATACATTAATTTTTCATAACTTCTAAAATATTTCAAACTAATTTCAATTGCCCTGATAAATCTATCACTTAAAGCGTCATAAGGTTCTCTTTCTTTTGGAGTATATATTTTATTTGCATCAAAGGGTTTTACTTCATTCAGAGAGGCTTCTACTAAATTGATCGCACTTATTGCTTTAGCTAAAGATGCTTTAGTTAAAATTTGTTGATCATCTCTCATTCAAATTTCTCCATTTTAATTACATTCAGGAAAGCGCTTTGTTCTCTTGTAAGCTTCAATTTATTCATTACAACCACATCAATTTTCTCCTCGCATTCCATAAAAAACCTTACAGAAACCTTTTGTGAAAGCCTGAATGCATTTTCCTTAGAAAATATCAGAACATCAATATCTCCGCCTTTTTTTGTATCATCTACCCTTGAACCAAACAAATAGACATTTCCATTGATATCCTCAACTGCTTTTCTTAACGCGCTAACTTCTTTCTTATCTAATCTCATTTATGTTTATTATCTCATTTATTTATAATTAAGAATTTAAAATTAGAAATTTCTCCTTACTTCATCTTCAAAGTATCCCTTGACCTGTTCCCATGCTATTTCTTTTGACATTTTTGGCATTGTAGTCGCTTCGGCATCTAAAAAATAAACTAAACTCTTCTGAATGTGGACAAGGTTAGAAGCTAAAGTTCCATACTTACGGTCATAAAGTGATAACATTTCATTTAAGGATATTCCTTTTTGACACATAAAATAAATATCCATAAAATCTCTCTTAATTCCCCTTGAACCAACGGCATCTATTTTCATCGCTGCGATATCTCGTAAATCAAGAATATTTATACTGAATAAAGATTTAAAAGGAAACAAAACCGGGTAATTATATACAAAGATACTGAACTTTACTTCTTCAAAATTACCTAAGATAGTCCCCCAACTTTGCCTGTCTAATTCAAATTTGCCTATTTTTTTTAAAGAACGAATTAACTCCTCAGCATTAAACTCACGAGGAGTAAAGAAATCTAAATCAACAGAAATCCTATGACCTATCTGTAAAGCGCAGGCTGTGCCGCCTGCCAAATAGGCATTATCCATCAAATGCGATTTGCCTAATATGGCCAATGCCTTCTTTGTGTTTCCAAATAAGGTTTCTGTAAACATAAGACCTTTTTTTTATTGATACTAAAAATAAGCGCCCAAAAATTTGCGCTTTTTGGCGAAACACTGCGATAATGAAACAAAATATCCTCAATCTGATGTCTGACAAAATTTCTTTTCATCCAGCCAATCGCACTTTCATCGCCATACTCAAGTAATCTTGCCAATACATCCCGAGAAGACACATCTGCATCTATTTTCTCAAATTCCACATCCCAAAAATATTTCTCTAAAAATCCAGGCAGCTTTTTCATAAAAATCCTGCTCTCCTAGAAACTATAAGATATGGAAATGTCAAATCTGCCTTTATGTCTGTCTATACCGTATCCGTAAAATAATGTAACGGGTATAGGCATAAGTATTCTTATCCCGGTCCCTATGCTTGTTTTTAGCGAGCCTGAGAAACCCCCTGCGCTTTTCCATGCGTTTCCAGCATCATAGAATATTAACCCTCTGATTTTCATAGGACTTTTTGTTGGAGTGTCAGTTGTATCCACCAGAAGATATGAGTATTCCAGATTACCAACTAACATTGAATTTCCGCCAACATTAACATCGTCCTCTTTAGGTCCTATGCTGCTGTAATCATATCCTCTAACTGTGCTCGGGCCACCTACATGGAATCGCTCATAAACCGGAACTTGTTTTGTGCCTCCGTAATTATCAACCACTCCCGCCCTGAAACGAACATTGAACACGGACTTTTTAGTTAGAGGAAAATATTTGCTTGCGCTGCCTGTTATTTTATAAAAATCCTTATCTCCAAAAAAAGGACCGCCAGCGCACTCTGCAGACACTACATTCACATAACCTTCGGTCGGATCAAGAATATTATTTCTATGATCATTTTTTATCTTAGCCGTTATGCTGCTAATAGTTGCTGATCCTTCATCATCCCGTACTACATCAGGAGCGTCATCTGTTAAGCTGCCCACATCTACGTTCTCACATTTATACGTAAGAGAGCCTCGCGTGTATTCCGTAAGAGAACGTCCAGCTCTTATGTCTCCGCCGGTTTTGGTTTCTGTCCATTCTTCTTGATAATAGGTTTTATTGTATAGATCAAACCCCAGAGAAAGAGGCTCATCTCTAAACCACGGCTCTGTAAAGCTCAAAACAAAATTCTGCCTTCTTGCGCTTATGTCAGCCCGGATACTGGCATACTGACCACCGCCTGAAAAACTTGGAAAGTTCTTGATATCAAAATTCTTCTGCCTAAGCTCTACAAATCCTATAGCATTCTCCACTGTGCTGTATCCGCCGCCAAAAGAGAAACTGCCTGTCTTTTTTTCTTCTACATCGCAGATCAAGTCCCTGGTATTTATTTCTTCTGTTTTCTCATCAGAAAAATCCACTTTGTGAAAATAATCTAAATTCATTAACCTTTGCCTGCTTCGCCTAACCTTTTTTGTATCAAACTTTTCTCCCGGCTTTATTCTTACTTCTCTGCGAATAACCTTGTCCTTTGTTTCCAGATTCCCTTTTATAATAACCTGCCGAAGATAGTTAATGCTCCCTTCATATACATTGTACACCACATCAACTGTTTTATTTTTATCGTTAATCTGTGTTTCCGGATTGGCATAAGCCTCTATATATCCTCTCTCTCCGTAAAACATTCGCATATTATAAATGTCCTTAGAAACAGCATGCCTGCTAAAAACATCGCCTTTTTTCATATCCAATATGCTGATGACCTCCTGAGAAGGTAAATTCTTATTGCCTTTTACAGTGATATTGTTTGTGAAATATTTATCTTTTTCATCAATAAGAATTCTTATATACATCTTAGTTCTTGCCTCATTAAAGGTTATATCTGCTTCTTCTATCTCAGCTTTTATATACCCGGCTCTGTCGTAATAAAGTTTGAGCCGTTTTATGTCTTCTTTTAATTTATCAGGGTCATAATATCCTCTTGGAAACCATTTTAGTCTGGCTTTTTTGGTTACCATTTGTCTCCTTAGCTTCCAGTTACTGAAATGGCTGTTTCCATCAAAAACAATCTTTTTTATCTTTACTTTATTCCCCTCTTTTATATTGATATTGACAACAACTTTGTCGGGTTTCTTCTCCTCAACAGTATGGCTGACAGCAGCTGCATAATATCCGTGTTTTTTGTACAGTTCATATATGGATTCATCATTTCTTTTCAGACGTTTCTCGTTATATGTATCTCCTATGACAATAGACATAATCCTCTTTATCTTTTTTAATTTTAATTTCTTATTACCTGATATCACAATCTTCTCAATAGCAGGTCTCTCCTGAACAGTAAAAGTAATGTTCAGCCCTCCAAGAAACTCGGAAGCGTCTACAGTTATATCCTGAAAATGTCCAAGTTTATACAGCGCTTCAATATCTGCGCTTATTGTTTCCTGTAAAAACGGCACTCCTTCTTTAGTCTTTATTCTATTTAGAATAGTTGAAGTACTTATTCTGCTATTCCCTTTCACACTTACTTTTGTCACTTTTTTTACATCCTTAGAAGCCTGTTCAGCAATTGCCTCAGAGATGTAGGGTGTGAGACAGGAAATAAATAGAAAGAGAAAAATACCTGCGTAACGTTTTTTTGCCATCATCATTTGCTCCTTATGTTTTTAACAGCCTTTTGTCTTTTTATACTAAAATCTAATTTATCTCCCTTTTGAACAACCTCTATTATGGAGCCTTTGGAAATCTTGCTTCTTAACATTTCTTCAGAGAGAGGGTCTTCAATATAACGCTGTATGGCCCTTTGGAGAGGTCTTGCTCCGTAAACGGGGTCATAGCCTTTTTCAATGAGAAAATCCTTTGCCTGAGAAGTAATATGTAATTTTATTTTATCTGATTCAAGGCGTGAATATACATCGCCTAACATCAGACCCACTATCTTTTTTAGTTCATCTTTAGTGAGTTCATGGAATACTATTACTTCGTCCAATCTATTAATAAATTCGGGTCTGAACACCTGTTTAACCTCGCTCATAAGTCTGGACTTAGTTTCTTTATACGTCAGCTTCGCATCTGAAGAGCGAAATCCCAAGGATCCGCGCTTTATATCGCGTGTACCAATGTTTGATGTCATAATTAATACTGTATTTCTGAAATCCACAGTATGATTCAAACTATCCGTCAACCTGCCGTCGTCAAATACCTGCAGGAGTATATTAAAGACATCCGGATGCGCTTTTTCTATTTCGTCAAAAAGAACCACAGAGTATGGCCGTCTTCTTACCTTTTCAGTAAGCAGTCCGCCTTCTTCATAGCCCACATATCCCGGAGGAGCCCCGATAAGCCTTGATACGGCAAATTTCTCCATGTACTCTGACATATCAAGACGTATAAGAGCATCTCTGTCACCAAATAAAAACTCTGCTAAGGTCTTTGCAAGCTCTGTTTTCCCTACGCCTGTAGGTCCCAGAAAAATGAATGAGCCAACTGGCCTTTTTGGATCTTTCAGCCCTGATCGTGAGCGTCTTATCGCTCTGCTGATTGATTCTATTGGTTCATCCTGCCCGATAACACGATTATGCAGAGCCTCTTCCATCTTGAGAAGCTTTTTAGCCTCTGCTTCCTGAAGTCTCTGAACCGGTACTCCTGTCCACTTGGCCACAATCTCTGCAATTGTATCAGTAGTTACTGCAGCAGACGCCTTTTTACTTGACTGCTTCCAGTTTTTCTGCTGATTAGAGAGCTTAGCCTTCAGCTTTCTCTCTTGATCTCTTAATTGCGCCGCTCTCTCAAAATCCTGCGCTTTAACAGCCGCTTCTTTTTCTTTCTTAGCTTCACCAACCTGTTTTTCAAGTTTTTTTACATCTAAAGGCGCAGTCGTCACTGATAATCGCACCTTTGCGCCGGCTTCATCTATGACATCTATTGCCTTATCCGGTAAAAATCTATCGGTTATATAGCGATCAGACAGTTTAGCTGCAGATTCAAGCGCTTCATCCGCTATCCTTACCCTATGATACGCTTCATATTTATCTCTTAATCCCTTTAATATTTCAGTTGTTTCATCTACAGACGGAGCTTCAACCATAATCGTTTGAAAACGCCTTTCCAAAGCGGTATCTCTTTCAATGTATTTTCTGTATTCATCTACGGTTGTCGCTCCAATACACTGAATATCCCCTCTTGCCAATGCAGGTTTCAGTATATTGGAAGCGTCCAGCGCTCCTTCTGCAGCGCCTGCGCCTACTAAATTATGTATTTCGTCAATAAACATTATCACATCGTCTGATTTTTTTATCTCTGACATAACAGCCTTAATTCTTTCTTCAAACTGCCCGCGATACTTTGTTCCGGCAACCATTGAAGCCAGATCAAGTGTTATGAGCTTTTTTCCTTTAATGGAATCAGGAACGTTCCCTGCAATTATTTGCTGAGCCAATCCCTCTACAATAGCTGTTTTACCAACTCCCGCATCTCCTAAAAGAACAGGATTATTCTTTTTTCTTCTGCTTAATATATGAATTACTCTTTCTATCTCATCCTTTCTCCCTATAACAGGATCAAGCTTTCCATCAATTGCAAGTTTTGTGAGATTACTGCCAAACGCATCAAGCGCAGGTGTCTTGGTCTTTACTCCAGTCCCACCTGATCCTGTATGACCTGCTGCTGCGCCAACAGGTTCTGCACCGAGAAGACTCATTATTTCATCTCTCACCTTTTCCGGATTAAGTCCCATTTGTTCAAGAACCTGAGCCGCAATCCCCTCTTTTTCGCGAATCAAGCCCAGAAATATATGTTCTGTTCCAACATAATTATGTCCCAGAGCAGACGCTTCCTCCAGAGAGAGCTCCAGAACTCTCTTTGCCTGCGGGCTTATAGGCATCTCGCCAAGTATTAATGTGGGAGAACCTGTTTTCGCTTTTTTCTCTATCTCGTTTCTTATCTTTCTTGGATCTATACCCATTTTTTCAATTACTGCCAGAGCTACTCCACTACCAACTCTAAGAAGACCAAGTAAAATATGTTCCGTCCCAACCTGCGGATGACTCATGCGGGTAGCTTCTTCTTTTGCCATTATAACTACACGTTTTGCTCTTTCTGTAAATCTGCTGAACATCTTTATTTCCCCCTTCTTTCTAAATTTTCCCTGATAAGGTTTGCTCTTGCTATATCACGTTCGTAAGGTTCCAGTTTTCTTCCTTCTAATTTTTGGAGATACGCAGGTTGTGTAATAATAAACATTTTATTGAGTAATGTTCTGTCTATTTTGTCTATCATCTTCAATCCAATTCCTAAACGCAGGAGAGACAACAAGTTTAAAGTCTCCTGAAAATCAATGATCCTGACATTTGAAAGCGTTCCATACGCGCGCCAGATCTTATCTTCTATCACTTTTTTATTTTCTTTTATCAATAGTTCCCTGGCTTTTTGCTCATAACCAACAACTTGCTTTACTACAGATTCAATATTGTTTATTATGTCCTCCTCGCTATATCCCAGAGTAACCTGATTGGATATTTGGAAGAAATTTCCATACGCTTCAGTCCCCTCTCCATAAAGCCCCCTAATTGCAATACCCAGCTTGGCAGCCGCTTGCAGAACTTTTCCTATTTGCTTGGTAATTACTAAGGCAGGCAGATGAATCAAAACCGAAGCCCGCATGCCAGTTCCAACATTAGTAGGGCACGATGTCAGGTATCCCCATGTCTTGGAAAAGGCAAATTCCACTTGTGATTCAAGTTCCAGCGTTGCTTGACTAATCAATCTCCAGCTGTCTAACAGTTGTAAACCGGGCTGTATGCATTGAAGCCGTAAATGATCTTCCTCGTTAACCATTAAACTAATTATCTCTTTATCACTTACTATTAATATCTGTTCTGATTTCATCTCGCCAAATTCGTGACTTATAAGGTGCTTTTCCACTAGAAACTGAATATCTGTATCTGTCAAATTTGACATATCTATAATTGAGGTATTCTTTAAATACTTACTATTCTTTATAGCTTTCTCTGTCTTTGATATTACCTCTGTGAGCTGCTCCTTATTAGCGCGATGTGGGAAAGGTATCAGATCATAATTCCTTGCAAGTCTTACTCTGCTGCTTACAACTATATCTGATAAAGGACCTTCCTTCTCCAGCCAGCCCGCAATCTGTCCAACCAACTTATCAATAGACATTGTTTTTTAATTCCCCTCCAGCTTTTTTATCTGGTCACGAATCTCTGCCGCTTTCTCAAACGCTTCCTGCTGAACCGCCTTTTCCATTTCTATCTTCAGCTTTTCAATCTTTGATAAAGTCTGAGCTTCTTTATCATGCTTAGCAGGCACAACACTGCCAACATGTTTTGTGCTGCCGTGAATCCTCTTTATCAGCGGCTCCAGTTCAGTTTGAAACGCTTTATAGCATCTGCTGCACCCAAAACGTCCTGTCTCCCGGAAATCCGAAAATAGAAGACCGCAATTATCACACTTTAGATTTTTTTCTTTGCCTTTTGTTTCTACAAAACCAGCAAGCCCTTTAACAAAATCCGCCATAGAAAAATTCCCAAATTGATCTATTATCTCTTTCTTCCTTGCGCAATCCTCACACAGATGCAGCTCCACTGCTTTATTATTGATGATCTCCGTATAATGAACCGTTGCCTCCCGTTCCCCGCAAATCTGACAGAGCATGCTATTCCTCCTGGATTTTCACAGCCAAATTTCTTTTCTTGTTCCTTCGCAAAGCTTGATCAGCAGAAATTTCTATTACTTTATCCTTTTCCCAGATAGCAAGCGTCTGACCAGTTTGCTTGTGTTTCTTAATAACATTTTTTACCGCTTGTTGTAGCGCAAGCATTGCTTTGTCTTGCAAAGTTCTTCTTGTCTTCATATTTTACCTCGCCAATTTCTTGATTTCCTCGAATGAGGAGACATTTTTAATCGAAACTTTCCCATTTCTACATTTAGCAATTAAAGCTGGAATAGAACCAGCGTTATCAAATAGCATCCATGAATCCAGTAGAGGCTGGTACAATTTGAAGAAGTTACAGATTGAACGTGTAAAGCGGCGTCTTACGTCTTGGGCCGGAATATTATGCCCGCCGCTGGAGACTCTTTTTTTGATACGAGCTATAGCAAGCTCGGGATTCGGAATCCATAGAAAGAAAAGATGAAGTTTGTATCCTCTGCTTTTTAATTTCTTGAAGAGATTAGCATATAATTTTCCTGCAAGTGTGGACTCAAAAGCAAAATCCACTCCTGCTTTCGCAAACTCATGAATCTGGCTTAATACAAGCTTCCCCGCTTTTATGGCTGCTCTATTGGGAGAAAAGGGCGACAGCCCTTGAGCGATAAAGTCAGCGTTCACAAAATTCGGGCACTTAACGTAATCGGGTAGAAATTCGCTTGCAAACGTAGTCTTCCCCGATCCATTCGGGCCAGCTATTATGTACACCCATTTACCCCCTCTGCTTTTCATAACTAAACCGTTACCTCACGTTCCCCGCAAATCTGACAGAGCATGTTTATTTCTCTCCATTAATAAATTTTTTGAACTTATTTGTAACTTTCTGTCAATAGTAAAGATTTGACCCATTTTCTCTTTTTCATTATTACTCATACTTTTCGATTTGTGCCTTAATGGTACTTTTAGGATTATTTAAAAATTTAATTAGTTCACTAAGGACAATTAAATCCATTTCCTTTTGGTTCGTATTCAAATTCATCATGGTGTGTGTAATTCCATGGTATTCACGATAATTTAGGTTGTCAGGATCGAGCAGAGAAATTATATGGTAATTCTGTTTATACTCTTCTCCTGTTTCCCAACACACTACAATACTAATATCATTTGAATTTTTATTGCCATTTTCAATGTCCTCTATCAACCCATCTAGAGAATATTTATATTCAATAATTCTCGGTGAACTGCTAAACGGTAATTCCAAATCATCAATAACAGATTCATCTGCTCCCAAAGGATTTTGTTCTTCATCATAGGTATAATGTTCTTTAGGTGGGTCAAGGACCACTCTGATGAGTCCATCATAAGGTAGTCTCTCATTTGTAGCCATAACTCTAAGTCCGCGAATAACTCCACCAGCTAACAATTGATTAAACAATGCAATTACATCTTGTTCTCTTGTTGGAAGTGATGTTATTGAGATTTTTTTAGACGGGAAAAAGAAGTTCTCATTGATTATTTCAAGTGGATTGGAACTTTCATGCTCTGACATTTCTTTTTTCCAATCATCAACTTTTGTCTCTCGTTTTAGATTAGGAGTGCTTCCTGTGTTCACTCTTAAACAACGTTTAATTTTTAGAAGAGGACCATCGGCTATTTTCTTCGAAAGTTCTTTAGCGAATTCAACTATGTCACTTTGAAAGCCTTTCCTTCCTAGGTCTGGGCTACATTTGTCAAAATGAATGAGAATATGAATTTGATTCTGTCTACCAGTATTTCTATTTAAAGGGATTTGAATTGTTTCTCCTTGAGGCATGTTGTTAGCGGCAATTTGAATGCCTCCGTACAGAATTGAAACACCTTTTCGAACATTGAGTTTAGTATTTATGGCTTCCCAAATTTTCAGAGAGTATACATAAACAACGTATATCCCCGGATTGTGTTTCTCTATAATTTCTTTTTCCTCTTCTGTGAATTTAATCTGACCATTTTTTGCCATGTTTAAAAGTTCGCTATGATCCCATCTTTGGTAAATAGCATCAAGGTTTTTAAATTTTAAAGGGAGATTGAAATCTCTTCCTTTTTTCTTAAAAAGCTCTGCCTCCTTATCAGTTATTTCTTTGACAGAAACAGCTTTAGTTACTGCTGTATGAGCTAAGTAATAGCCAGTTCCTACATTGCTATATTCAGTTTTATTTCCGTGTTCATCAACCACAGAAATATTGATATGAATTTTGTCATTCGAGGTAAAAGCACCAAGTCCAGTTTTAACCGAAAGTACCTTAAACCAATTCTCCGCTTTACTAGCAACTAACCATTTTAGTTCACGAGGATGGGTTGACTTGTCAAATTTCAAGTAAATAGAAACACCTGAACCAATATTTTTAAAATTATCGTCTTTTACTCCTTCTTGATCGGGTTTAATTTTAGGGTTACCTGAAGGACTTTCATCATCAAGCCAAGCTCTTGCATTTTCCATTTTACCCACTGCAAAGAAATCTCCTGATTTTGTAGCAACTTGGATATAATTAAAACCATATGCAAGATAGGTTGCACCGACCCCTTTAGACCCTCTCGTATCTCCTGATTTGAACGAAATGTCCGGACATAGAAATTGTTTAAATTCTTCTTCACTCAATCCTACACCGTTGTCCGTTACTATTAGTGAGTTGTCTTGTATATCGACAGTAATCCATATCGTAGGTTTGTATTCCATTTCGCCTTTTTCTATTCTTAATTCAAGTGAATCCAATGAATTTTGAATTAACTCGCAAAATGGATCATACCAACCCACATAAGAACTTAGAATGTTCTTTAGTTCTCTTTTTTGAGCTAACACAGCAACACTTGTGTTAGCGTTATCCTTAGCTTTTAATGGGTCAAATGCTTCAAATTTATTCACACTATTTCTCTCCAATAAATTTCCTGAACTTGTTTATCAGAAGCGCTGTGATTTTTCCGGGCTTTCCGTTTCCTATTTCTCTTCCATCAACTTTTACTACCGGAATAAGCTCAGCTGCCGTGCCTGTAAGAAAACATTCATCAGAAGTATATACCTCATATTTTGAGAAAATAAGTTCTTTAACCTTCAAGCCTTCCTGCTCGGCAATCTTTATAACTATCCCTCTTGTAATCCCATTCAATGCGCCAATGGATGTAGGCGGAGTGATAAGAGTCTCATTTCTATATATGAATATATTATCCCCACTGCATTCAACAACGTTGCCGGAGGAATTCAGCATTAGCGCTTCGTTAGCGCCGGCATTTACCGCTTCAATCTTAGCGAGGATATTATTTAGATAATTCATGGATTTTATCTGGGGATTTAGAGCGCTGACAGGTGTCCTTTGCGTAGATGCAGTTATGATCTCTATTCCTTTCTTATAAAGTTCTTCCGGATAAAGAGCTATTTTGTTAACAATAATAACAATTGATTGTTTTGGACACTTTTTTGGATCAATACCAAGATCCCCTATGCCTCTTGTTATTATCAATCTTACATATCCATCCTTTAATCCATTAACTTTATGAGTTTGCTTAACAGCATCTTTGATTTCGTTCTTTGATAACGGTATTTTTAATCTAATTGCTTTTGCAGAATCATAAAGCCTGTTTATGTGTTCATCCAGCATAAAGATATTGTTATTATATATCCTGATTCCCTCAAAAACTCCATCTCCGTACAAAAACCCGTGATCATATACAGAAACGTTTGCCTTCTCTTTTGGAAAGAATTCCCCATCAATATAAACCTGCATCATAAAAACTCCTCAAAAATTTCCCGTCATCCTATCATATCAACACTAAATTGTCTATAAGCCTTGTCTTGCCTATGCGACAGGCAATTATAATTAAACCGGTTTTTGAAATCTTGAAAACAGGCAAAAAATTTTCAGGGTTGACTATGCCAACATAATCTAAGCGCGCTAATCTTTCTTTTTTTACTACGCTTCTCATACGTTCTAACACATTGTCGGATTTCTTTTCCCCGTTCTTTATGATTCTTTCTGCTTCCTGTAAAGACCTGTATAATACCAAAGCTGCCTTTCTTTCATTATAAGACAAGTATTTGTTTCTTGAACTCATTGCCAAACCATCTTTTTCTCTGACAGTCGGCATAACAACAATCCCTATGTTAAAATTCAGGTCTTTTGTCATCCTTTTAATAATTGCGGCTTGCTGAGCATCTTTTTGGCCAAAATAAGCAATATCAGGATCTATAATGTTGAAGAGTTTCCCGACAATAGCGCATACTCCTCTAAAATGCGTAGGTTTTGTTTTCCCTTCCCATATTTTATCCATATTTTCAACACTAACAAATGTAGAAAAATCTTTCCGGTAGATATGCTTCGCGTCCGGATAAAAGATAACATCCACTTTTGCGCTTTCTGCCAGTTTCCTGTCCATATCAAAATCTCTCGGATATTTTTCTAAATCCTCTCCAGGAGCAAACTGCGTTGGGTTCACGAATAGACTCATAACTACAATATCGCAATCCTTTCTTGCTTTATGTATAAGACTCAAATGCCCATTGTGCAGATACCCCATTGTCGGGACAAGACCAATGGTTTTATTATTGATTTTTGCTTTCTTGGATAATTGACGCATGTCCTGAACAGTCTTAACAATCTTCATTCGTAACTGTGCTCTTTATCCGGGAACTTTCCTGCGGTTACGTCTTTTTTGTAGTCCTCAATCGCTTTTGCGATCTGTTCTGTTAAATCAGCATACTGTTTAACAAATTTTGGGATATGTCCTGTTTTTAAGCCCAGCATATCGTGTGTTACTAATATCTGCCCGTCACAGTATGGACCTGCTCCAATTCCAATAGTTGGGATATGGAGTTTTCTTGTTATCTCCTTTGCGAGCGCGGATGGAACACATTCAAGAACAATAGCAAAAGCCCCTGCTTCTTCAAGCAGCAAAGCGTCTTTAACGAGATTCTTAGCTCTCTCAGGATCCCTTCCCTGAACCCTGTATCCTCCGATCTGATGAATTGATTGAGGAGTCAGCCCTATATGACCTAACACTGGAATCCCTGCTTGAACAATCCTATGGACAGTATCTTTTATCTGCTTTCCTCCTTCCAGTTTAACTGCTTCAGCTCCTGCCTCTTTTATAAACCTGCCTGCATTTTCCAAAGCCTTTTCCTGACTCACCTGATACGACATAAACGGCATATCCGCAACGATCAGCGAATCCGGATTAGCTTGCGACACAGCTTTGGCATGATGTATCATTTCATTCATTGTTACAGGTATAGTATCCTTGTACCCGAGCATCACAGATGCAAGTGAATCACCAACAAGAATTAAATCAATATCTGCCTGATTAATAATAGTGCTCATCCAATGACTGTAAGAAGTAAGAGCAACAATCTTTTTTACCCCTTTCATGTCTCGAATTGTTACAGATGTTCTTTTCATCGTATTTTTCATCCCATTTTTCTAACAATCTGTTCTTCTGTTATCTCATCCAGCAGTTGTTTCACAGACTTTCCAAGAACAGGATGTATGAAATCACCGGCAATCTCTGCTAAAGGAGCCAGTACAAATGCTCTCTTGTGCGCTTGAGAATGAGGAATTTTCAAAACCTGTTCATTCAAAACAATATCCCTAAAGAAAATTATATCTATCTATATCTATTTTCCGAGGACCCTTAACAAATGAACTTTCTCTTCCCATGGAAAGCTCAATATCTTTAATAATCTTCAGCAAGTCTTTAGATCCAATATCTGAGGCAACTTCAACTGCGCAGTTCACAAACCACGGCTGTTTCTCCACGCCGACAGGACTTGTTTCATAAAACGAAGAACGCTTCTTGACCTCAATCTGTGGATTTTGAGACAAGAGTCGAACAGCTTCCTGAATATTCGCCATGCGATTTCCTATATTTGAACCAAGGCAAAGAAACACAGAGGCACAGAGGCACAGAGGCACAGAGTTTACGCTTTTTATCCTTTTTTTGTGCCTATGTGCCTTTGCCACTTTGTGCCTTTTTTAACACATCTCTCATATCATAGAATCCCGCTTTTTGGGTGCTGATGAATTTTATTGCTTTAATAACACCTCGCGCAAACGTATCCCTTGTGCTCGCAATATGCTTGAGTTCTATTCTTTCGCCGGCTCCTCCAAATATAACTGTATGTTCTCCAACTATATCGCCTGCTCTAACAGCATGTATTCCAATCTCATTTTCTTTTCTTTCTCCAACCAGCCCTTCCCTGCCGTAAACAGCTACATCCTTAAGCTGCTTGCCTTTTACCTTTAAAACTACTTCAGCAAGAGTTTTTGCTGTGCCGCTTGGAGCATCCTTCTTAAGCCTGTGATGCGCCTCTATTATCTCTACATCATATTCATCTCCTAATATGCTTGACGCCTGCTCAACAAGTTTACACAGAAGATTAATGCCAACACTCATATTTGAAGAAACAAGACAGGGAATCATGCGAGCTATGCTTTTTATCTCAGATAACGCTTCAACGCTCAGTCCGGTAGCGCCAATAATTAACGCTTTCTTATACTTTGCGCAGACTCTGGCAGAATTAAGAGCTCCCTCTGCGGATGAAAAATCAACCACAACATCCGTATCTTCTATAACGTCATTAATACACGAATTCACCTTCACACCAACATCTTTCCCTATGTCAGGATGAGATGGAATCTCAACTGCTCCGCAAAGATGCAGATCTTTTTGCATGGACAAGAGAGCAATTATTCTCTTTCCCATTTTCCCGCAAGCGCCGTTAACAATCACATTTATCATGACAAAATCTCCAGGTCAGTCAATACTACTCTCAATCTTTCCGCTTTTTCCTTCTTCATTTCGCAAAGAGGAAGTCTCAATTCGGGAATTATCCTACCCATCATTCCAAGAGCTGTTTTTACAGGTATTGGGTTTGTTTCATAGAATAATGCCTTAAATAGCGGGAACAGGTTAAAATGAATTTTTCTGGACTCCTCTAAATTACCGTCCATAAAACTCTTTACCATCATAGCCATATGCTTTGGAACTACATTTGCCGCAACTGATATTACGCCTTTTGCTCCAAGCGCCATCATAGGCAGGGTTAAAGCGTCGTCTCCTGAAAGAACAGTTATGTCGCACAGATCCATTATAGCGCTGACTTGGTCCAGACTTCCGCTTGCTTCCTTTATAGCAACAATATTATCAATCTTTGAAAGTTTAGCAACTGTTTTAGGCAGAATACTTATGCCTGTCCTTGAAGGCACATTATACAATACAATAGGAATATCCACCGCTTTAGCTATCTTCTCATAATGCAGGTACTGCCCCCTGGGAGTTGGTTTATTATAGTATGGGGTGATCAGCAGAGCTCCGTCTGCTCCAGCGTCTTTAGCTGATCTTGTAAGCGCCAGAGCTTCTTCAGTACTATTTGAACCTGTTCCGGCAATTACAGGTACTCTCTTATTAACAATATCAATAACCAATTTTATCATGTGTTCCTGTTCCTTGTGACTAAGCGTAGCCGCTTCTCCTGTGCATCCGCATGGAAGGATTGCGCTTGTGCCCTCTGAAATATGAAACTCAATAAGCTCTGATAATCTGCGTTCGTCAATCCTGCCGTTTTCAAACGGCGTAACTATTGCAACTATTGACCCTTTGAACATGTTCATACCTCCGCTTTGAATGTTATTTCTGTATATCCTATTTCAATTCTGTCATTATGTCTGAGACGATGTCTCTTTATCTCTGTTCCATTAACAACAGTTCCTCCCTTGCTGAGCAAATCATAGAGAATGTATCCCTCTTTTTCAGGCCTGATTTTTGCGTGAAGCCTGGATACCCTTGGCTCTTTAATCTCAATGTCACATGTATCGTTCCTTCCAATAAAAAATTCTTTATCAGACAGTAATTTACACTCTTCTAAAAATCCAATCTGATTTCTAGCAATTAATCTGGCAGAAGGAAGTGAGAGACCTTGTTCAACACTGCCTTCAGAAATTTTAGTGAATAATTCGTCTTTTTCTTCGTCTTCCTTTGACCGTTCTATCTTTTTCTTAACAATATCTATTTCTGCTTTGCCAAAGCTGAATAGATAGCGAACTATCCAAACAATAAACAAGGCGCCTACCACAGGACCTATAATTGAGAAAAATAACCCTACAGGATGCTCTATTATGAATCTTTCAATCTTACTGACAGCAAAAGCATGCTGGCAAAATGCCAACATAATAAAAACGACATTTGAAGTAAAAACCAATAATTTATGTCTCATATAGATAAATTCTAACATACCCTACATAGACGCGCAACAGAAAACAAAGATTACTTCATCTTTAAAAATGCTTCCATAAATTTATCAATATCTCCATCCATAACCGCCTGAATATTTCCTGCTTCAATTCCTGTCCTGTGGTCCTTAACAAGCGTATACGGCTGGAATACATACGAACGGATCTGAGAGCCCCATTCTATTTTCTTTTTATCTTTATTATATTTCTGCATTTCTTCTTCCTTCTTCCGCATGCGGTGTTCAACCAGCCGCGCTTTCAGAACCTTCATGGCAGTCAACTTGTTTTTAAGCTGAGAACGTTCATTCTGACATTGGGTAACTATGCCTGTAGGCAGATGTGTAATACGAACGGCAGAGTCGGTTGTATTGATATGCTGTCCTCCATGACCGCTTGCGCGGTAAGTATCAATTCTTAGATCATCGTCCTTAATATCAACATCAGCCTCGTCCTCCACCTCTGCGATCACGTCAACTGAACAGAATGAGGTATGCCTTCTTTTGTTTGCATCAAACGGAGATATTCGGACAAGCCTGTGCACACCTATTTCCGAACGCAGATAACCATACGCATAATCGCCTTTAACTATAATTGTTACGGTTTTTATACCAGCTTCTTCGCCTGCCAGAATGTCTGCGATCTCTGTTTTAAAGCCTCTTTTTTCCGCCCACTTGATATACACTTTCAGCATCATCTCCACCCAGTCGCATGCCTCCGTCCCTCCCGCGCCTGAATGAATGGTCATAATAGCGTTATTTCCATCATACTCGCCGCTTAAAATCAAGGTTACTTCAAATTCCTTATAACCCTTCTCCAATTTCTCAAGTTCTGCGGTAATTTCAGAAGAGATTGAATCATCTTTCTCTGACAAAGCAAGTTCAACCAGTTCTAAAGCGTTACCCGTTTCTTTGATAAGAATATCAAGAGGCGTGATAATCTCTTTCAGGATTTTGATCTGTTTTATGATCCCTGCGGCTTTTTTGTTGTCTGACCAGAAGTCCTGCTTTGAAGTCTTTTCTTCTAACTGCTTTATTTCTTCAATCTTCTTGGAGTAGTCAAAGATACACCTTTGCGTGATCCAAATTCTCTTTTAATATCTCCAATCTTTGTTTTAAAGATTCCATGCTAAACATCCCCCTGAATCCCCCTTCAAAGGGGGACTTTTATCCTTTGTGCCTATGTGCCTCTGTTACTTTGTGCCTTTCCCTATCTTTCATAAATAACCGTGATCTTCCTCTCCCCAAGCACCTCGTCGTCTGTATCAAAAGTTCCGTTACCATTCTTATCCAGAATTGACTGGCCTGTGCAGATTATTTTGAATACATTGGATTTTGTTGTTATGAGGTTGGAGATTTTTTGAAATCTTGAAATACTAATCTCATCTACATCAAGAATTTCGCCAATAGACTTAAACGGTCTACCATATCCTACTCCTCCTGAAACAATATTATTCGCTACGGTAGGTCCTACGCCTTGAAGTCCCTGAAGCACAGGTGTATCTGCCGTATTTATGTTTATTCTTCCATAAGTTTTTGACGCGGGGGTGAGGAGAATATAATCAAAAAATACGGAGTCTGCGCTTGAAGCATCCGCTTGAATAGCAACGCTCAGAGTGGTATCCGATACAACAACCTGTCCAAACCTCGCTCCGTAGTCTGAGCTTGGAATAATGATCGCGCTGTCATCTTTATCGTTACTTCTTACTCTCACTCTCATTGCTCCGCCCTCTCTGCCGTAAACATACATGACATACGTATCCGCTTCAAATCTATCTCGTGTTGTGTACCACGTCCAAGTATCCTCATCCGCAGAATCTGCCCTAAACCAATATAATTCGTCGGTGTCAGAATAAAGTTCTCTTCCATATTTACGCTTCACTTCATCATCATTATACAACAGAGTCTCTAAAGTCCAGTTTGGAGAGACTTCAGGTGTATGAGTCGCAAACTCCGCGTCAAGCCGTCTTGCTGAAACAGTGATCTTGTCTGCAATAGCTCTAACCTTATAAACTTTCGCAGGAGTAGGAGCAGAAAAACCGATATTTTCCCATGCCGCTGTATCGGAAACATCCGCTATTTCGCCTATGTTCGCAAATGGAGAGTTTTTAACACTAACATTTGTTCCAGGAATGTTGCTACCCAATCCTCCCCCCATTGGCTCATTTATTGACCCAGGAGTTCCTCTGACTAAGAGAGGATCTGTAGCAGAATTTTGGTGTATTAGCCAACTGTCAAATATGCCTGAATCATTGAGAACATCGTCCCACATATAAGTCGGGTCGTTTCTTTCCATAGAATAAAACTCATACGCCTGCACTACCTGACTATCCCATAGAACCTGGTCAACAATATGACCTGCTGGACTGCTTGCTCCTGTTGGACTTGTTGTCGGCGCGATTGGTCCGTCGTAAAGCCTGAGAGGACTATCCATTAAGGCAGTATCGCAAAGAATGTTATCCTGAATTGTGTTTGAAAAAGTGAGCTGATAAACACTATCAGCTTGGATATTATCCCAAGTACCCATAACAGAAATTCCGTTCCCTGCGCCGTCATGCCAGATACCTGCATTGTTGTATGTATCGTCCTTATCTACAGCAAGAACAGCATAATCTCCTGCTAGTATGGAATCTGTCCCTTGCGAAACTGTCCCAACCTGACCATTTGGAAATTCAAGATTCCATCCGCTTATGTCAATTGGGTTAGGCGAGATATTCACAAGCTCAACATATTCGCAGTCAGGGGATTGGGAGAATACCGCAGAATCAAAACGCGCTGTTCCACCAGTTATATTTTTAAGTTTTATCTGTATCCCTACTGCTATGTCGCTAATAACAACAGTATCACAATCAGCATAATCGGATGCAAAGCCGTACCAGTTAGCTGGCAATGACGACTCATCATTGTTTGGCAGCCAGTCTGTTCCACCAGTTACACTCGTTTTTGCTCCTATATCAACTCCACCCACTCCGTAAACTGTCAATTTATATGTTCCTGCAGGTATAGTTGTCCATTCAAAAATATCCGTATCATCAGCGTCTGTGCTCTCCCAACGGGAAGAACCAACGATCCATTCCCATCTTAGATCAGCACTAATTTTGCTTCCATCTCCAACAGTATCGGATGCAGGCTCCCTGAACACAGGTCTCACCATAACCTCATTTATTCTTATTCCTTCAACGCCGTAGCGGGTAAGGACAGTGCTGCCCGGACCTTCAATATCAATCCGCGTTGAGCCGTTATCTCTGTCTCTGTAATCAATTATGTTCACCGCCATCTGAGCGAGCTCTGAATCTGTAACAGAAGTGTCAAACACATCCCTTAGAACTGAATACAATTCCATCGCGGAACTTACAGCGTTGATATTCAGCCGCGCCAGTCCTGAATCCGTGAGATTTTTGTCAGAGGAAAAGGTCGTGATGTACTGAGACGAGTCGTTATAATCTGTACTTGAGAGTCCTGCAAAAGAAACAATTTCCCCGACAGTTACAAAAGGCGTATCTGCGCTGAGACCATCTGCTTCAGTGTATGGTCTGGCAATATAAAACTCCGCAGGGTCGTCAGTTCCTTCACCATCAGGATCGTCTGAATCAACATCGTTATCTCCATCGTTATCTATTCCGTCATTGTCAAGAACAACACTGTCGTGATTATCATCCTCACCAGAAATTCCAGGTGAATTACCAGCCCCATAACGCGCAGATAAAATAGCGCTTGCCTGTGAGCCGGCAGTGAATATTTTATCAAGTCTTATTTCCTTTGTTGTCCAGCCATGTTCACCGTAAGAATCTACTCCTGCGGTATTTATATTCATTTTACCTGATTCATCAATAACCAGAACAGCGTATCTGCC